>JAZGGE010000347.1:0-4944 GCA_036480195.1 Methylococcales bacterium | reverse complement strand
CTGTTATCGGATGGCAAGCCAGTAGGAAGCTTAAGAATTGGCTACGCTGCCCCCCAATGGAGAAATGATGTAACTCAAATACCATTCCTCACCAAAATTAGCCTGCCAATTTTCTTGTTAACCCCATTGTTCTACTTCTTGACTAGACGAGGATTAAACTCTGGTGAAGCCCTGGCCAACCGATTAAAAAATTTAGTGAATAATTCCGCCTCCGGCATGGATGCGCCATCGCAACATCTATATATTGGAGATACATCCTCTAGCTTTAGTGACAATTTCACCCAACTGGAAGAATGCTTCGAAAAATTGCTAGCAGAGAAGAACGATGTCATCGCTTCGAATCATATTCTTTCCTATCAGAGACGCAAACTGGAACTCGTTCTACAAACCATTCCCTACGCCATTGTAATAATGGATGAGGACGGAAATGCGACATTTACCAATGCGAAAACCGAAATACTACTCGGTATAGCAGCAAATCAAATTATCGGACAAAAACCACAATACTGGTGTAATAGCAGTGCTCTGACAGGGTTTTTACTGAAATACCAAAGCAATGTTTCTCCGCTTTTTCGCTCAAATCGTATGGAACTGTCGCCTTTGAATTCTCCTAATCGTACCCTTGAGGTGAATGTACATCCATTACTTCAGCCAGATAACCTCAATGACTCCCTCGGTACATTGGCAATCTTCCGGGATATAACAAAGGAAGTGACTGCCAGACAAGGCCGGGATGAATTTATTTCCCATGTCGCCCATGAATTGAAATCACCACTCAATATTATTCATATGTTCGTGGACATGCTGTTGAGTGACGAATCACTTGAGCTTGAACAAAAAATCGAATCACTTAACTCCATCAACGACCAAACAGAACGCCTTTCTACACTGATTTCAAACCTTCTAAGTATTACCAAGATTGAGTCAGGAACCCTGTCACTGGCAACCCAACACGTCAACACCAGGGATTTTTTGCAAGACACTTTTACTGCCGCAGCTTCCAACAGAACGAATGCCGACTTGTCGTTCGAAATAAAACTGCCGAAAACATTAAGTGCAATCAGTGTAGATAAAGAACTCTTCCGGGTCGCATTAAACAACCTGCTTTCCAATGCTGTCAAATATAACAGACCCGGAGGTACTATCGGTCTCGAAGCGGAAGAAAATGAAAACAACCTTACCATACGGATTTTTGATAGTGGCATTGGCATAGATCCTGAAGATCAATCTCGGATATTCGATAAATTCTATCGCTCCGAAACCCAGGAAGTATTGGAAAAAAATGGCCAGGGACTAGGCTTGGCCTTAGTAAAACAGATCATCGAAATCCATCATGGAACAATCACACTCGAAAGTGAAAAGGGTAAAGGATCGGAGTTCACTATCAGTTTAAAAAAAACAGCTAACTTATTAAAACAGGCGGTCTGATCATGAAAAATATTTTGGTCGTTGATGATGAGCCGCATATCCTGTCCATAATTACACATTTCCTAAGGGGTAATGACTACAACGTCATCACTGCAATTAACGGTGAAGATGGTTTGCAAAAGTGTTTCGAATTCAAACCTGCAGCTATCATTACTGATCTCCAAATGCCCCGAATGGATGGTACTGAAATGTGTGACAGGTTAAACCATGAATACCCGGAGTTAAACCCTTTGATTGTCGTTATGACATCAAGAACCGAGCAGGAACTTCGTCACTGGGCATCGAAGCACTCCAATGTATTATTCAAAGAAAAACCGGTCAGTCCGCGCGATTTAGTCACTTATCTCGATGACTATTTCGTAAATGAAGCAGCGGCAGCTGAATAAGGAACTGCCGATGAATATTATCAAAACGATTTGTCTCGCGAAATATCAACTGCTGATCACAGCCATCATTAATAATAATCACGCCTTAGCGATCATTGATCAATCGGGCGACTTACTGATATCTCAGATAACAGAACAATCTATTGATATCGCAGGCAAATTAGATTTCATCAAAGCCGAATTAGTCTCAGAAAAAAGAGTTTCCGACGAAATCAAAATTTACTCATTGGACAACTCCCAACAGCTGTTCCTAAAAACCCTGACCCTCGGATCTGCGCAAAAAATCTATGGGTTTTTACTATTAGTCGAAAATACTCCCACAGCGATAGAGAGTGATACGAGAAATGTGCTCTCCAAAACTATAGACGCGATAGGCGCATTAATCACCGAAGATTACCTCCAACAGGCGACTATAAGCGGGATGTTAACGGAAGTTACGAACCGCTATGAAGAACTTAATCTGTTTTATGGCCTGGATGACCCTATCAAGGAGCAGAATCAGGAAAATGAGTCTATCGCCATCAAGACTACATTAAGAAAGTTAATTCACACATTACAAGTAGAATCTGCAGGATTCGCTCAACCAGGTAAAGAAACGTACCTCGTCAGTCAGGAGCGTAAAACCAATACGGAAACTTATGGATTTATGAGGCAAGATAAAATGGAGAAGATCTGCCATCACCTTAAGACATCAAAAAAAACCTGCACCATCAATACGATTGATGACCAGAAAACAATCTTTGAAGGGGATGAACTTCAACATAAGCTGTTATTCTGTCATGTCAAATCAGAACAAAACAATACATTTGGCCTATTTTTTGTGGTGAGAAACAGGCAACAGCCGGATTTTACCAATAGTGATCAAAAACTCTGTGAAATTGTAGTATCACAAATCGCCAGATCCCTGCAATTTCATAGGGATCCTTTAACTGGCTTGCTAAACCGACAAGGTTTTTCAAATCTATTCAACCACGCCCGTTCACGATTGGATGATCAGGACAGCCACAGTGTACTGCTCTATATGAACCTGGATCGATTCAAAATCTTAAATGAAACATTTGGACAGGAAGCCGGTAATCAGGTACTGAAACAAATCGCTGCGTTAATTAAGAAAACCATTCGAAGAGATGATACTGCCGCAAGATTCAGTGCCGATGAATTTGTCATATTATTTGATTGTAATTTGGCGATTGCGACCAAACGTGCCCAGGAAATACAACGCATCCTTGAATCATTTCGATACCCTTACAAAAACAAACACATAAATATCACTGTACGGATGGGGCTTGTTGATATCACTCAGGAAGTCGAAACATTGGATCAGGCGGTAACAGCCGGAGAAGTAGCAAACCAGTTGGCCAAACGTTCCGTCGATCATCGTATTCGGGTGTTCAAACAGAATGATCACGACCTGGTTAAATATGAATCCGATATGGTTTGGGCAAATCGCATTGAAGAATCATTAATTGAAAATCGGTTTTGCCTGTATCATCAGGCAATCGCCCCCGTGCAATCGCCAAGGGAACGATTCAACCATTATGAAATTCTCTTACGGTTGGAAGGAAAAGACGGAAAAATCATTTCCCCTGGACTTTTTATCCCGGTTGCGGAAAAGTTTGGGCTGATGCCGAAAATTGATCGATGGGTAATCCACAAGGCGTTATCCGGACTCCCTCATCAATCAGATGATATCAAGATTTCCATTAATCTTTCTGGTCAATCCTTATCTGACGACTCTCTCTCCAGTTATATTCTCCAGGAAATCGCCTACAGTGGCGTTGATCCGAAACGTCTCTGTTTTGAAATCACTGAAACGATTGCCATTGCTAATCTGGATCACGCATTAGAGCTAATTTCGGTTATCAAAGAACGGGGTTGCTCTTTCTCCCTCGATGATTTCGGCAGTGGCATGAGTTCGTTTGGTTACCTTAGAAATCTCCCAGTAGACTACGTTAAGATTGATGGCAGCTTTGTTAAGCGAATTGTTGACGATCCCATTGATTACACCATGGTGGAATCGATCAACAAAGTAGCCCACTATATGGGCCTCAAAACTGTCGCTGAGTTTGTTGAAAACGAGAAAATTCTTCAAACCCTGGACAAGCTTGGTGTTGACTACGCCCAGGGCTGGGAACTCCATAAACCGGAACCGTTTGCTACGGGCGATTTCACTTTAAATCGCGCCGCATCGTAACTCTCTACATTTAACGAATCGCAGTAGAGCAGCCGAAGACAAATGCCGGAAATACTTAGAAATCGGGTTGGTATCAGCAGCTATCTAGCGCCAACAGGCCCGTTGTCTGACAAAGAGTCTTTCGATTCTCTTCGTGCCGAGATCAGAAACTGCATCGAAGCTCACGAAACTCATATTGTTATTGATCTAAAACAAGTTCCTTCAGTTAACAGTCAAATACTGGAGATACTACTCGATACCCGTGATCACCTCATTCTCATCGCCGGTACGCTTTCTCTAATCAATACCAATGCAGTGGTTCTGGATGCACTGCGCATCACCAATGTTCATAGTTATCTCAATCTACTTGATGAAGGTATAAACGAGCAGTTAAAAGCCACGTCCTCGTCGAGTGAATTCACTGGTAAACGTCTGGGCGATATGCTGACTGATGAAAACCTGGTGACTGAGGATAAAATCGACCAGGCCTTCAAGCTACAGGAAAGCACTGGCAAGAGGATGGGACAGATCCTGGTTGAAAAAGGCTGGCTTGAGGAGGCTAATCTACTCCGTTTACTCAGCCTCCAACTCAATGTCCCTTTCGTAAAACTTCGCATGGGTCTTAGCGATCCTGAAGTGACCCCGATTATCAATAAGGAGGTTGCCAGACGCCTTAACGTACTACCCCTGTTTAGAGTCCGCAACGAACTCACCCTGGCTACTTGCGATCCTCAGGCATTTCCTGTCCTGGACGAAATCAAACAGCTCACCGGCTGTTCGGTAAGACCGGTTCTTGCCCGGCGGGAAGAAATCTTATATGAATTAAAGGGTTCGGCATCCACCAGTTTTAACTTCGATGAATATATTGGTGAACTGGAAGAAGACTTTGAACTGGTCGACAACTCGATTCCGGATGACTTCACTACCATTGATGAAATGGCGGGTGACAGCCCGGTC
>JAZGGE010000346.1:0-4053 GCA_036480195.1 Methylococcales bacterium | reverse complement strand
TGCCACTCGACGGAATCGTCGCTCCCGTCAAGTCAACATCCCCGCCGCCATCGGCTGCAGTAACCGTACCGCCACAAGTCGTCGACACGTTGGCCGGTGTCGCATTGCTGATCTCAACCGGATAGCTGTCATTAACCGCCACTGCTGTCAAATCAACGGTGTTGCTGTTGTTCAACATCAACGTCAGAGTCGTGGTATCACCACTGGTGATTGGGTTGGCGGCAAAGCTCTTGGCCAGGGTTGGGGCTACTACACTGCCGCCTCCTGACAGGATTAATTGATTATGTACGTAACGATTGCCAGTGGCAGCAACGGCTACAAAACCCGTGGACGTATTTAGATTCTGTTTGGTTAACGTGGTATTGTTTGGAGATACATTTGTACCTTCTATGAATGACGTACCAAGACCGGCTGAAGTAAACTGGATGTTGTCTATATCCGTTATCTTCGAGTAAATATTTCGGTTGCCACCCGCAATACGTGCAGTCGCTAATACGTATAGCTCACGATTACTCGTGTCAATAGAGACAACGGGACGAGTGGGATTACCAACACTAGCGCTCTCTTGAAATACTGTATGGGCGGTCCAATCGTTACTGGAAGTACAACCACTATCACAGACCAATAACATTAGTCGGGCATTGGTTTCCGAGGTTTTTGTGCTTGCGAAGACCTCTCCCGCTGGATCACCGTCCAAGGAGGCTAAATTGATATGATCATCGGCAAGTTTGTTACCACTTAGCGCCACAGCACCACCCGACCAACCCGAAGTTGGGCTGGAGCTATCCGGATGGACGGAAAAATACATCTTCTCATCCGATTGATTACTCCACATCACACCGATTTTATTATTAAAAACGGTGATTGAGCTGATATCATCACTGGTAATATCTACAGAGTTATCACCGGTAGGTATAACAAAAGGGCGATTATCAGGATCCCAGTCGGTATCACTGGAACCACTATGATTTACATAAACCGCCTGATCCCGTGTATAAGTTACCCACAAACGACCGGTCGAATCCTTCTCAAGAACCAAGGTTTCGCTCTTGGCGGCATTTACATCGGTCGGAAAGCCATTGTCTAAAGTATAGGTATTCGATCCGGTATTGTAGCTATATCGACGCAATTTACCCCGATCAATTGATGCCGCTGCAGTTTCTCCTATTTGGACAAAACGTTGTGACGCGACATAAAGTTTCTGATTGCCCTCATCCCATAGGGCATCTGACTTTGAATCATCGCGGTCATCCACTATAGTCCCGGTATCTATCCAGTCTTGACTGCTCTCGTCAAGTCGATAGATATGATAGGCACCACTTGTACCACCACTCCATAATATACCCCACCATAAACCATCATTGAACCAAAGCTTGCTCTGCGGTTTTGCGCGGGTTGGTTGACTAACGGGAAATGTGAAATCCGATCTAAAGCCAACAGTAAGTGATGTTGACGCTTGTACGCTGGAGAATCCGGTTATAAGGACTCCCATAATGATTAAAAAAACACTGATCCAGCGATGTTCAGAATTCTGTAAAGATAAAGATAGCTTACTTTTCATAGTAATTTCCAGCTTAATTTCTTACGCGAATGATGTGGGGCTTGGTGCTTTAGGGTTAGGTTACGGCCCTTCTACTTCCAAGGCCGGTGAAAACTCTCTCCGTAATTCTATGGTCCGACGACCGGAAACCTTGATGACAAGCAAGCCACCCGTTCCGTCACCGACATAAATGTAATCACCCTCGATATCCAGACTATTGGCAGAACCTTCGGGAACAAATCGCTTGACACGCTTTGGGGTAGATGGATTGGTAATATCCAACGCCCATACTCCTTTGCGTTCTATGGCAACATAGGCAAAACCGGAATCGACAACGACTCGCCGGGCATAACCTGTGTCTTCAACTACAACTTCCTTTGGAGCCGATGAATTTTCAATATTGACAATCTGCAACCCCCCTGATCCGGCAGCAACAAAGAGAAGATTACCTTCTACGAATACGCCATTGGCATCGTTGGGAGTGTTTATCGATCTAATAGTTAACGGATTGGAAGGTGTGGTGACATCCACCATTCGCACTCCCTCTTCACCTGAAGCAACATAGGCAATGCCCTTAGAAACAACAACATCTGTGTCCCAGGCGAGGGTCTTTGACATCGATACGGGAACTGGATTGGAAGGATTACTGATATCCATGACTAATAGACCAGCACCTCCGGCCGCAAGATAAGCATGGCCCTCTGTTACAAAGAGTCCATTGACTAAACCCGGCGTTTCAAAGTGGCTGATCTTCTGTGGCTGATTGGGATTAGACACATCGATGATATGCAGACCTGCAGTTCCAGCAGCAACAAATGCTAGATTTTCAACGATCTGAATATCCTGAACGGTATCACCCAATGCGTCCACCGTTCCGATGAGTACAGGATTGGCCGGATCAATTACGTTGAAAACAACCATCTCCTGCCCTACACCTAGATAAGCAAAGGAACCGTTTACGTCAACTGCGTTTGTCTTACCCGTGATAGGGCCTTTTGCAACGCTCGCTAAAATTATTAAGTTAAGAACTACGAAACAAAACGTGCGAAATATAAATAGTCGTCTAGGCATGGGTCATGTCCTTCTTTACTGGTTTAATCAAAATGAACGGTATTTCTTTCTAAATTCCATAATCTAACTGTGTGATTTAACAGACTATAATAAATATTATATTTATCTTAAGTAACAATGACATAAGAATATACATGTAACCATTTGGTAACAGGCGCCTCAATAAACGCGGACTCTACCAAATATTTTAAATATTGTCAACCTATTAACACAGCCGTATTGCCAACACAGGTGAACCTGGAATTCGATACTGCTGCATGTGCACTTAAAGGATCTCCCTTTTCGCATCAAAATGTTGTCATATCCCCTATCTATGAAATCTGGATTAGACTTCAATCAAACAAATTCTTTTTGTGAAATACTAGCGGCGTTACAGGAAAGATTCTTTGTAATATTACACAAAATTAGTGTGTAATATTTACATCAGGCTCACATCGCCTAGCATCGAATTCATGGAGAGAGGATCTATAAATTCTTATGCTTTATATTTGCTTATGGAATTACATACAAATTATCAGATCTGACAATCATCTAGCTTACCTTTCCTCCTCAAATACTGGATCACTCACAAAATAGAATTCAAATGATTTCTATTGTTGACTCAAATCATAGAATAACCTACGCTGTAACCAGTTTAGTATTCTGCTTTGGTAGATAGGTTATTTATTTTTATAGAATAAAGCGTGGATAATTGAGTATCTATGCTGACGAGGCTCGTAGTTTCTATATTCTCAAATAGGCCACGAACACAAATTGGTAGTTGTATACCCTCCTAATCACAATTCATAGCCCGTCTACTTTACTTAGTTGTATAACGATACTGAGAGCACGCCAGGCATTGCTCCGTTTCCGCTCAGGTGAAAAATCACAATGAAAATATTCAACACGCTAAAATGGAAGGCTATGGAGCAATCCAGATCACAGAAGGAAGCTCATTTCTACTCACACTGCAATGAAAATATGTCCGTTCTTGATGTAGGTGTTTCTTCTGAAACGGAAACAGGAGGGGCTCCATCACGAAACCATTTTTTAAAAAACTTTCCCTATGATTCAAAAAACTACACTGGACTGGGCGTCCAGGATCTTAGCAGTATGGAGAAGTTGTTTCCTAAAAAGCGCTTTGTACAATATTCGGGTGGTGTATTTCCATTTCCAGATCAAAAATTTGACTGGGTATTCAGCAACGCAGTCATTGAGCACGTCGGGGATGATGATGCGCAAGTTGATTTCATAAATGAGATGGCTCGGGTAGCAAGTAATGTTTTTTTTACCACTCCTAATAAATATTTTCCTATCGAATCCCATACGAATGTTCCATTCTTGCACTGGAACAATAAAATATTCTACATGTGGTGCAAACGCCATAGAAAGTGGGTAACCAAGAACAGCCTTTATCTATTGTCATATTCAAGATTAACGACTTTACTTGAAAAATCTAATGT
>JAZGGE010000345.1:0-7597 GCA_036480195.1 Methylococcales bacterium | reverse complement strand
TTTAATAGGCAGTTTTACTTACAAACCCTTTAAATATTGTAACAAAGATTATTTTTAGGTCAAGCCATAATGACCAACGCCTTATATATTCCAGATCGTAACGTATTCTGCCAGCCATCTTCTCCATTGTTTCTGTTTCGCCGCGATAACCGTTAATTTGCGCCAAACCTGTAATTCCAGGTTTTACTTTATGCCTAAGCATGTACCCTTGAATCTGCTGCCGATAGTATTCATTGTGAGCGATAGCATGAGGGCGCGGCCCTACTATTGACATCGTACCTTTCATAACATTGATGAACTGGGGGAGTTCATCCAATGACGTCCGTCGCAGAAAAGCACCAAAGCTCGTAACTCTAGGATCATCCTTCGTTGCCTGAACAACACGATCACCATCTTCCATAACTTTCATCGATCGAAATTTCCATACGTCAATTTCCTCTCCATGAACCCCATACCGTCTCTGCTTAAAGAAAACCGGGCCAACCGAGGTTAACTTAACACCGATCGCGATAAACAGCATTGGAATCGCGATCACGGCAAGGATAGCTCCACCAATGATGATATCTTCCATTCGTTTCTCAAAACTATCCAGAAATAAATGGGGTGAATCGTAAACGCTAACAGCAGGCATGCCTTGTATTGTCGTCCATCGGGCGTGAAGCAGATCAAAAACAAAAAAGTCGGGAATAATAATGACTGAAACGGTGGTATCTGCCAATTTAGCGACCAAGTGCTTTATCCTTTGCTCCGCTCGCATTGGCAACGCAATATAGACAACATCAATTCGTCCTGCTTTTGCATCGATATAAAGCTCTTCAAGCCCCCCACAAATATTAACTTCAGAGTCCGGTAATCGCCATTTGCTGTCTGTGGACACAGCCCGATCATCAAAATAACCAACGAAACGAAATCTCATCCAAGGCATTTCAGCAAGAGATTGTTCTAACCGTTGTCCTAACTTATTCGCGCCCACTACAGCAAAAGCACGACGGGATTTCTTCCCGAAGAAAGCCAGCCACAATCGAGCGGTTGTATATAGCAAAACCATAGCCGAAGGAGCCAGAACAAACCAAGTTCCGATGACTTTACGAGAGAAATCCTCTGAGGCTTTTGTGAAGAAAGCTATAGCGACGAGCGTAGCAGCAACACAAGCCCAGGAAAAAACCAAGCGAAGAGCCTCCTTATGTAACCGAGATCCTCTCCCACTATAGTAAACCTCATTGTATTCGGCAAAAAAGCTAAATAGCAATAAAGCAACGAGACCCGCTATATCGTAATGGGGCTCCCACACTGTTGAACTTATAAACGCCGCACCCCTAAGTGCCGCGTAGATAGCAATTCCATCGAGTACCCGACTTATTGCATGGTGTTTCGAATGCTGTGGTCTAATTTGGCCGCGAGCTCCATGAGATTCGAAATCCTGTCGACCTTTACCAGCATCAACATCGAAAATATTTTGTTCAGTCCCACTTTTTTCTGGTTGCATTTTCAACTAAATTCAACGTTATTCTTGGTTAATTCAAAAAAATATCAGCTTTCCCCCCCACAACCTGACCTTGGCATTGTACATCAATTTCTGCACATCACTTTACGAACACGCAAAACCGGACACGCGTCAGGAAATTAGTCTACGCCAGACTACCCCCCAGACCGTTTGACTAGCCAACCCAGTTTTCTCAGTTCTTCCACAAGCATATCCCGATGATCCCCTTGGATCTCAATTGTTCTATTTTTCACCGTCCCACCGGCCCCACATTTTTTCCTTAGCCGCTTCCCCAGCTTCTCCAATTCATACTGATCGGAAGAGATACCTCGAATTACGGATACGCCTTGTCCTTTTCGCCCTTTTGTTTGGTGCTCGACTATCACAATACCATCACCTGCAGAAATAGATTTATTCCCAGCACAAACACATTGACCAATCGGGTGTTCACAAACGGGGCACATCTTGCCGCTTTCCGTTGAGTAAACAATTCCACTAGATTTTTCTTTCTTTATTGCCATTCAGGTCTTTTCGATTCAGCCGCGGTGACTCCTATTTTGTCCATTATGCTTTAAAATACTTAGTAAGTAGGCTGTCCAAGAACAGAAAACCTACTGCGAAAAAGTCCCTTTGTCCAGATTTTCCATTCATTTTCGTTAAATAGACCCATTGTTCGCCTCAAATGAACAATAAATCTGGACAAAAGGGCTTCCCCTCGTTACGGCATTTATTCTCGGACAGCCTCCCAGTCACGCTGCCTCTAGTACGCGATAGATAATTTCCCTAATGTTTTCAGGGTCAAATGGTTTATTGCAAATCGCAGACACGCCAGCTTGTTGGATATGGGCAAGAGTGGATTCATTCGCTTCACTTGTAATCATTAAAATCGGAATAAAAGTATTTCCTATTTCTTGCCTTACCCATTCCACCAGCTCACCACCATCCATTTCTGGCATATTATAGTCCGTAACGATGAGATCGAACTCGCCATTGGACAACGCATCAACACCTTCTTGTCCGTTCACAGCTTCGACAATATGCTCGACCCCCATACCTTTTAATATCCTGCTGACATGTTTTCTCGCGGTACTACTGTCATCTACCACTAATATCCGCAAACTTGCTACATCGTATAAATCTAGTGATATTTCTTCGGGATCGATTAGCTCAATTGTGATTCGCAATGCACGACTGAGATCATTATGGCAAAATGGTTTCGGCAAGATCGCAACAACCCCCGACTGGCGTACCGGATCGAGCACATTAAATCGATTTTCACTGGACACCAGCATAAAGGGTATTCCCTCAAGCCTTTCTTCATTACGCATGGCTGTAATCAACTCGGTAGCACACATATCCGGCAAGTACATGCTGCTGACAACCAGATCAGGGAGATATTTCATCATTATTTCGAGCGCTTCATTTCCAGAAGAAGCGGCTTCTATTTTTGTCACACCCTCAGCTAACAAGTGGTTTTGAATCACTTTCGATTGTGTTACTGAAGGTTCTACAAGCAATATGGAAAGATCGCCAACATCAATGGTATTCATTTATACACTGTCGTTTTCAAATTAACATATAAAACACTGCAACAATATGCCCATCGTAAGCAGGCGACATAACCGATTCTCAATTTTCTTGGCTATCCTGACCTCACTCCTGCTTTTACTAGGATTATTAAAGTATCGACCATTTTCACCAAAACTGTTAAAAATAATTCGTACGCTATTGCAGAAATACTCCAATACCGGAACAAATCCCTGATACAATTCCACTTTTTATCACCCATCACTGAATGTCAGAACACCTCCTATTTCTCACCGGCAAGCTTGCAGAGAAACGGCTACACCAGATACTAGAGGAGATTCAACCCACTGAATTTACCTACACAGTTCACCAGCTGGGTATTACCGTTGCTGCGCTCATGACAGCCGATATGATTCTGCGCCGCCTAAAAGACACTTTTGGAGCTGATCGGGTTATCGTCCCCGGTCGGTGCAGAGGCGACCTCGATGCACTCTCTACCGCACTGGGTATCAGCTTTACTCGAGGTCCCGATGAACTCAAGGATCTCCCAAACTTTTTCGGCAGAAAAGCAATAATTCCTGATTTAAGCCAATACAAGATAAAGATTTTTGCCGAGATAACGGATGCCCCCATGATGAGTATCGAAACGGTATTACAGCAAGCGGCAAACTACAAAAAAAATGGTGCCGATATCATCGATATTGGCTGTTTACCCGATACGCCCTTTCCTCACCTTGAGGAAACCGTTCAAGCCCTAAAGCAACAAGGGTATATTATAAGTATAGACTCTCTTGATCCTGATGACTTGTTACGCGGCAGTAGAGCCGGTGCGGACTACATGTTGAGTTTAAACGAAGAAACCCTATGGGTTATCGAAAAAGCTGGATCCATACCTATACTTATTCCCCATCCCCATGGTGATTTAGACGCCCTGGATCGAACTATCGAAGGATTGTTAACCCGGGGTTGCGATGACTTTATACTGGATCCCATTCTGGATCCCATTCACTTTGGCCTGGTTGACTCTATCAGCCGTTATCGCGAAGTCCGTCATCGTCACCCAGAGGCAGAAATGCTAATGGGTGTCGGAAATCTAACGGAACTCACTCACGCCGATACGATGGGGATGAATGCGTTACTTTTAGGACTGTGTTCAGAACTCGAAATCAATGCCATTCTCACCACGCAAGTTAGCAAACACGCCCGTCAAGCTGTACGCGAAGCTAATTTAGTACGTCGAATAATGTACGCCGCAAAGAACAGCGATAGCCTACCAAAACATATCGATAATGGACTTATGGCTCTACACGAAACCAACCCCTTCCCTGATGAACTTAACGAAATTCAAGAACTGGCCAGCCAAATACGGGATCCCAGCTATCGGATTCAAGTCAGCTCTGAAGGATTACACATTTTCAATCGGGATGGGTTTCATACCGCCACTGATCCCTTCGATCTGTTTCCCAAATTGGGTGTAGAAAATGATGGTAGTCACGCCTTCTATCTAGGAGTACAACTCGGTCGTGCTCAGATCGCCCACCAGTTGGGTAAACGTTTCGTGCAAGACGAGCCACTCAACTGGGGTTGCGCTGTTGAAAAAAAACCTGAAAACCTAAATCAGCAAAAGAAAGCAGGATCTACACTAAAAAAACCTAAGCCAAAAACAAGCGAATGATTAGAGAAGTTATAGTTACCACCGCCTCACTAAGCAACAACTCCCACATCGCACCCATGGGAATAAAGAATCTCGGTGAAGAAACCATCATCATGCCCTTCCGCCCATCCACAACCTTGGATAACTTAATGGAGACGGGGCTGGCGGCTATTAACCATATTGATGACGTCCGAATCTTTGCAGGTTGTCTAACTGGCCACAGAGAATGGCCCTTGGTCAATGCTGAAAAAATACACACAAAAAGACTGAAAGCAGCGTTGTCTCATGCAGAAGTCGAAGTGACCCGTATAGAAAATGACGAGTTGCGACCCAAGGTCTATTGCCGTATCGTACACCAAGCCATCCATGCACCCTTCCAGGGATTTAACCGCGCCCAACATGCAGTGTTGGAAGCTGCAATTCTAGTGAGCCGTTTAGATAGATTATCTTGGCGGAAAATCAATCAGGAACTCGAATACCTCCGCATAGGCCTGGACAAAACAGCAGGGGATCGAGAACTGGAAGCATGGCAATGGCTAATGGAAGCAATCGAAGATCACAACCAACACCCCGAAGAGGTATCCCGCAAATGACCGGAATGCTTGCAAGCGTCCAGACTCTTGACGAAGCTCAGATTGTACTAAAAAATGGTGCAGATATTATCGATTTAAAAGCACCTGCCAGCGGCGCACTGGGAGCATTACCTGTGGATCAAGTCTACCCTATCGTCGATGCGATTCGTCATACACTACCGGTAAGTGCAACCATTGGCGACATACCCATGGAACCTCAAATTGTACATAACGCCGTCATGACGATGGCAGCCACTCGAGTCGACTTTGTCAAAATCGGCTTTTTCTCCGAAGGAGATAAAAATGCAACTCTAGACCGGCTGAAAAATACCTCCTTATCAAATACCCGATTAATCGCAGTATTATTCGCAGACGGCCATCTCGAATTATCGGACATCGCCAAGGCATCTAACGCCGGATTTTCCGGTGTGATGCTCGATACCCAGGATAAAAGCCATGGCCGACTCACTAATTTACTTACTGGGGAACAGCTCAAACAATTCGTCAATGAAGCCAGGCGTCATCAATTACTTTGTGGCTTGGCAGGCTCTCTCAATATACAAGACATATCCACCCTCCTTCCGCTTGCACCCGACTACTTGGGGTTCCGCGGCGCCCTTTGTAAAAACCATATCAGAATAGAGGATATTGATCCCGATGCCGTTAGCAGGGTAAAAAACGCAATTCACACCGAAATTTTGCCTGACCACCCAATATCCCCAATGACATCAGGTAGGCCAATCACCGCAAACAGCGCATCAAGCCGGTGACACTAACATTCCGAAAAGCTGATCTTTTAGTGACAGTCGTTTTTTCTTAAGGCCGTCCGTATAGTCATCCGACGGTGTCTCCAGTGCCTGTTCGATACGGCGAACTTCTTTATCAACAGTGTGATACTCTTCGAACAACCTGGCGAAGTGATTATTTTCCGTTTTTAGCTGATGAATCCGGTCTGCATGTTCAGGAAATTCATGGTGAAGGTCATGATGCTCGCCATACATATTGTTTCTCCTCTATTAATTTAGTAATTTATATATACCTTTCGTGTTTGAGAATACTCCGTTTAGAGTGCGTCATATTTTGTGAAGGGCTAGGCGCAAAGACGTAGCAATAGCAGGCTATTGGAAAGCTTTGCGACAACGCCATTTGCAAAAAAAGACGTGCTATAAATAGGGTATCCTTGAACGCGAGAGGTATAACTCACTTATTCTAAACATTTGCAACGAAAACTGCATCCAAAAAATCAATTATAAGATCTTGAAATTATTTTTCGATAAAACACAAAATCCAAAGCCTGAAAACGCCCTCCCCGGTCGTCCAAACCCATTATGGCGACCAGAACATCACCATGTAAACGGCAATAGCATGCAACCACCCTTTCCAAATGGTCTGGAGCTTGCGCTTTTCGGACTTGGCTGTTTCTGGGGCGCGGAACGAAAATTTTGGGAGGTAAAAGGAATATTTGTCACAGCAGTAGGCTATGCTGGCGGCATAACTCCAAACCCCACCTACGATGAACTATGTACCGGTCAAACCGGCCACAACGAAGTTGTTCGCATCGTTTTCGACCCGACTCTCATCGCCTACCCAACTTTATTGAAACTATTCTGGGAATCTCATAATCCAACGCAAGGCATGCAGCAAGGAAACGACCAAGGTACCCAATACCGTTCAGGTATCTATCTCTACAATTCAGAACAATTGGAAATTGCACTGACGCTAAAAAAACAATACCAGTCGTTGCTTACTGCCGCAGGTTTTGGGCCTATCACAACGGAGATTATCGAAGCGCCTCCCTTTTATTACGCAGAAGAATACCACCAGCAGTATCTGGCAAAATACCCGAAAGGTTATTGTGGGTTGGGGGGAACAGGTATTACTTTCCCGGCGGAGTATTGATATTATACCTCTCGCGTCCAAGAATACCCATTTTCTGCGTGCATCTTTTTGCGAAGCGCGTCGTTGTAGAACCTTGAAGGAGATGACTCTTTCTGCGGTTCTACACCTAGCCCTTCACAAAAGTCTACTCACTCAAAACGGGCATTCTTGAATGCGAAAGGTATATAAGGCATGGAAATTAAATAACTTATACATTCTCACTTGTTTTTTTATCCGTCTTCGTCCGAGTAGCAACAGTTACGTAGCTTGTAGCTTGCTATGCGCCTGTTGCTACTCGAACGAAGACAAACAAAAAAACTACGCGATAATGCACAACTTAATTTATCTTCCATTCCTAAGTTCAGAACTCCTGATCTCACGGAATTTGTTTTGATACCTTCGTAGGAGGGGCTTTAGCCGCGATCTCGGCCAAGATCGCGGCTAAAGCCCCTCCTACGGAGAGAAGTCGTTATTTTAGGCTCA
>JAZGGE010000344.1:0-2463 GCA_036480195.1 Methylococcales bacterium | reverse complement strand
TCATGCTTTTTCTAAATGGCCACGAATTGTCAATGTAAGGTTTTCTGCCGACAATTCTTCCAGTGTCAATAATTCAGCGCCTATCGCCTCGGCGAGTTGCGCAGCACGCCCAAGGCGTAAATAACCGGTTTCCGTATCAATGATCAAGGTGGGTAGATTTCGTTCGGCAAGCAGATTGGCGAATGTCAGTGTTTCATGCCAGGGGTCACTATTTTCATTTACTGCGACATTGGCTTTGCCATCGGTTAGAAAAACCAGTAAAGGTTGTAATTTATTATTGCTAATATGTTTTTCAACCAAATTGAGAGTCAACTGCAAGGCATGGGGCAGGGGAGTGCGGCCACCTGTAGGTAATTCCCGTAAATTTTGTTCGGCAAGTTCAACGCTGTGAGTCGGTGTTAATAGTATTTCTGCTTGGGTTCCGCGGAAGGATATAACAGCAACTTGATCGCGTTTTTGGTAAGCATCGGTCAATAGAGCTAACACCGAGCCTTTTACCGTTTCCATGCGTCGTTGTACTGCCATTGAGCCAGAGGCATCCACAATCAATACAATCAGGTTGCCGCTTTTGCTTTTCTGAATTCGTTGTTGTAAATCGCTTTTGGTGACATGGAATTCGTTTGGATTGCGTATCACCGCACTGCGCAAGGTAGCGCTTATGGCCAGATTGTCTGGATTTTCATTGGCAACGGTGCCTACTGTCTGTCCCCTTGCTGGTATAATACTGGCGCTGCGTCGGCCCGGTGAGCTTAATTCTGAAGTAGCGCCAACTGAAATTTGACGAACTGAATTGACGGCTACGGCAGTAAATATTTCAGCTTGGTTATCATCTTGTTGTTCCGGCTGATTAGTGTGTTCCTCTGGGTGTGATTGGCCCGGTTGTGAGGTATCTTCTGGGGTAGAGGGTGGTTGACTGGCCTGTTGAATCAAGTCTTCAAGTCGTTGTTGATCCAGTTCCGGTTGTTCAAAAGGTTTGCGTCTGCATCGGTGAGGCAATACCAGTTCTGCTGCTTTTTTAATATCATCTGGGGTTGTTTGTTTACGGTGGGTAAGCGCTGCCAATGCGCGTGATGCCTTATGCATGACAATATCAGCACGTAAACTGGCGACTTCGAATTCGCAGCAAAGATGGCTGATAAGATCAAGCAGATCATCGCCTAAAATAACGTGGGGAAAAATCTTCTTCGCATTGATGAGCTGTTGACGCAGAGCCTCTTGTTGTTGTGACCATTGGTTTACGTATTCAGTTGGATCTGCCTCAAACGCGATTCGTCTACGTACTACATCGGCACGCAAGGTTTTGTCCCGAGGTGCAACAACTTCCACCATCAGGCCGAATCGATCAAGTAGCTGAGGGCGTATATCACCTTCTTCAAGGTTCATAGTGCCAATCAAGGTAAAACGTGCCGGGTGGGTAATAGACAAACCCTCGCGTTGTACGGAATTAATTCCCATAGCTGCCGCATCTAGCAACACATCGACCAGGTGATCCTGCAACAGGTTAACTTCATCAATATAAAGGATGCCACGATGCGCACTGGCCATCAGGCCCGGCTGAAAAGCACGCGTTTCTCCTTTTAACGCGCGTTCAATATCCAGCGTGCCAACAACACGATCTTCAGTCGCTCCTAAAGGTAGATTAATAAAGGGAACCGGGCTTGTTTGTAGCACTGTATTGATTTCGTTACAAACCTCACAATGGCTATCAGGCATTTCGGGAGAACAATTAAAGGCGCAACCCTTGATGTGTTGTATTGCCGGGAGAATATCCGCCAACGCACGGGCAGCGGTACTTTTTGCTGTGCCTTTGTCTCCACGAATCAGAACACCGCCCAACGATGGATCTATCGCACACAACAGCAGTGCAGTTTTTAATTGCGATTGACCGACGATGGCAGAGAAAGGGAAATTTTGATGGTTCATTTACACCTCTCGGGGTGTCTCGCCACGTTCTTCCAATAATGATTCACTAGTGAGATACAGTTCCTGTAGTTTTTCCAAAGTCTGTTCGTCAGGTTCGTTCCACATGCCACGATGGGCCGCTTCCAATAAGCGTTCAGTAATGGCATTTTGCGCCCAGGGATTGGCTTCCTTTAAAAATTGCTGTATTTTCGGATCGAATGCGTAACGGTCTGCAACCTGTTCATACATCCAGTCATCCATAACCTGGGCAGTTGCGTCATAGCCAAATAAATAATCGACCGTCGCTGTCAGTTCAAGTCCACCTTTGTAGCCGTGCCGCTGAATGCTGGCCAGCCATTTAGGATTGACTACACGGGAACGAAAAACCCGCAAGGTTTCTTCCTTGAGATCGCGAACTTGGGCGCGTGCCGGATCGTGACTGTCGCCAAAGTAATGTCGTGGTTGTTGTCCCGTTAAGGCACGAATGGTGGCGATCATGCCGCCGTGGAATTGCAGATAGTCATCGCTGTCGAAAATGTCATGCTCGTGGTTATCCTGATT
>JAZGGE010000343.1:0-2585 GCA_036480195.1 Methylococcales bacterium | reverse complement strand
GACTCAATTACGCTTATTCCCAGCCATAGATGAACCGTTATCTATACCAACGAAGGTACTATTATGAATAACACTGCCCCTAGCATTTTCATTGTGGACGATGAACCCAGTAACTTATTCATACTTTCAGAATACCTCGAAGACGACTACCGACTGAGTACAGCGGAAGACGGCAAAATAGCTTTGCGCATGCTAGAATCGGAGCCCGAGCATTTCGACATCATTCTGCTGGATCGGATGATGCCAAACATGGATGGCATTGAGGTGCTTGCCCGCCTCAAGGAACACGCAGTTCTCAAGCAATGTCCAGTCATCCTTCAAACGGCACGGACTGGAAAGGAAGATATCTTGGAAGGTGTGAAGGCCGGCGCATACTATTACCTCCCTAAGCCTTTCGACGAGGACATGCTATTTTCGGTGGTTAAGGCAGCGCTACGGGAGCGGCAGAATTATAAGGATTTACAACACGCTCTCCAGAAAACAACGCCAACATCAGAATTAATGGATATTGCCAAGTTTCGATTTAAAAATAGGGAACAGGTACGTGGTCTGGCCTCGTTGCTAGCCAATACCTGCCCAGCTCCAGAAAGCGTGGTGCTCGGGCTTTGGGAATTGATGGTCAACGCTGTCGAACATGGTAACTTAGGGATCACCTATCAAGAAAAATCCCTTCTGATTAAGCAAGAAAACTGGGCAGGTGAAGTCAAGAAGCGGCTTTCATTGGAAGAAAATCGGGATAAATGCGCCTCGATCGAATTTCAGCGTAAGTCTGATTGTATCGAATTTACTATTCGGGACCAAGGAAAAGGATTTGATTGGATACCCTATATTCAAATGAGTTGGGACCGTGCAACAGCCTGCCATGGCCGCGGCATTGCCATGGCAGGCAGGGTTAGTTTCTCTCGTATCGAATATCGGGGATGCGGTAATGAGGTTTTCGCTGTTGTGGACTGCCTCCCCTCCACGGATCGCGAGAGAGCGACTGACACAGCATCAGGGCACTCGTTACAACGCTATGAGCCCTCAATCGATACCGCACAATAGACGATGATCACCAATACAGCGGAAAGCGAATAAATTAATTCGCCGTATGAATTGTTCGAGGCACTAAGAAATATGTTGTGGTCGGCTACTCCAACGGCGAATACCATGAGATTACGTATTTTTCAGCTTCACTAACCTCCCCGGACTTCCTTATTAATCCCAAGCTTCCGCATTCGGCCTCGTAGGGTGCTGGGTTTCAACCCTAGAATACTAGCGGCACCCTTCTCGCCTTCAACGGCCCAACGGGTCTCAGTCAATACTTGTAAGATATGTCCACGCTCGACCTCTTCCAACGTGCCGATAGAACGGGGTTGTCTCTCCACTGCTTCATTCTTTGCCAGGGATTCGCTTATTTCGATAACAGGCTCTGGGCTCAATATGGTTGGACGTTCCACAACATTTTCGAGTTCGCGAATATTTCCAGGCCACGAATACTCGAGCAGTTTCTCCATACCTTTTTCCGATATCCCGGTCACACACCGGCCAAGTTTGCGTGCCATTTTTTTGATGAAGAACTCCACTAGCAGTGGAATATCTGATTTCCGATCACGTAGGGGTGGAACGGACAGAGGAAAAACGTTTAACCGGTAATAAAGATCTGCTCGGAAATTCCCTGCTTCAACCTCGGATGCAAGCGGCCTGTTGGTCGCTGCAATGACTCGTACATCCACCAGTATGTTTTCCTCGCCACCAACCCGTTCAAACTCCTGTTCCTGAAGAACACGCAGCAATTTGGCTTGGGCTTCCAGTGACAGTTCGCCAACTTCGTCGAGGAAAATAGTCCCTTTGTCGGCAAGCTCAAACCTTCCTTTATGTTGTTTTGTAGCACCTGTAAATGCTCCTTTTTCATGACCAAAAATCTCGGATTCAATAAGCCCCCTGGGCAAGGCCGCGCAATTGACTTTCACCAGGGGATAATCATGGCGTTTACTGCGATTATGGATTGCCCGCGCTATCAGTTCTTTTCCGGTTCCAGTCTCCCCCTGTATCAAAACGGTTGTATCGGTACCCGCTACAACACTCGCTTGTTCCAGCAGTTGTGAGAGCGCCTTCGATTCTCCGGTTATCTCTTCGAAATTATGCGCTTCTTTGATTTCATCACGGAGATACGCCACAGCAACTTTCGATAGCCGATGTGCTTCAATCTCTTTCCGGAGACATTCATTTTGCTGGTAAAGCTCCTGTTGTAACCGTCGATTGGCAACATGAGCCGTCATCCGGGCCAATACTTCCTCGGTATGAAAAGGCTTGGTGATGTAATCGAGACCACCCACTTCAAATGCACGGACTTTGTCTTCGGTATCGGTCAAGGCAGTCATAAAGATTACCGGAATTTCTTTAGTGCGAGTTGACGATTTTAGCTTTTGGCAGGTTTCATAACCGTCCATGATCGGCATCATGATATCGAGAAGAATAATATCCGGGGTCTCAGACAGGGCTTTTTCAATCGCCTCCGGGCCGCTGGTTGCATTCAGAAATTCATAGCCTGTAAACTCCAGTTTCCGGGACAGCACATCCAGGTTTGAAGGTTCGTCGTCCAC
>JAZGGE010000342.1:0-15174 GCA_036480195.1 Methylococcales bacterium | reverse complement strand
GGTTGATTCCAGATTGCGTAGTTGCATTTTGGGTAAGTTGAGCAGGAATAGAAAATTTTCCCGTTACGGGATTTTCGCTTCATTATCACCCCTTTGTTACATTGGGGGCATTCTACACCGGTATCCTCGGGTTTCTCTAAGGGTTCGATATGTTTACACTCCGGATACCCGCTACAACCAATGAATTTCCCATAACGACCGGCTTTTAAAACGAGTGGAGAGTCGCATTTTGGGCAGCTACGGCCTTCAATGGTTTCTGGTGTTTCCGCATCACCATCGTCATTCAAATTGCGGGTGTACTTGCAATCAGGGTAGGTAGTGCAACCGATAAAACGGCCATTACGGCCCAGCCGGATAGACAGTGGACCGCCACAATCCGGGCATTTTTCGTCTATCTTTTCCTGGGTGACATCTTTCCGTTGGACGCTTTCCTCCTTGTCTACAATTAGACCTTTGAAGGGGCCCCAGAAATCCTTAAGCAGAGGGATCCATTTTTTTTCCCCTCTGGCTATAGCGTCAAGGTCGTCCTCCAGGTTTGCGGTAAAATCGTAATCGACGTATTTAGTGAAATGTTCAGTGAGGAACTTATTGACAATACGGCCTACATCAGTTGGGTGGAAACGCTTTTTTTCTAGTGTTACGTATTCCCTTTGTTGCAGTGTCGATATGATTGAAGCATAGGTGGAAGGCCGACCAATACCATATTCTTCCAGGGTTTTCACCAAGCTTGCTTCGCCATATCGAGGGGGTGGTTCTGTAAAGTGCTGGATTGGGATGATTTCATCCAGATTGATGAGTTGCCCCTTCTCCATGGGCGGAAGAAAGTTTTCTTGATCGTCATTTTCTTTGCCATCATCCTTGCCTTCCAGATAAACGGACATAAAACCCGGTTTAGCGATAGTCGAACCGGTGGCACGAAACCGATTTTCCTCGCCACACGTTAAATCAACTGAAACTGTGTCTATAGTTGCGTGGACCATTTGGCACGCAACGGTACGTTTCCAAATCAGATTGTAGAGTTTGTATTGGTCTGCGGTCAGAGACTTTTTGACTTCATCGGGTATGCGATGAGCCGAAGTAGGGCGAATGGCTTCGTGCGCTTCCTGGGCGTTTTTTGATTTTGTTTTGAAGATGCGGGGCGCTTTAGGTACGTTATCCGGGCCGTAACGTTTTTCAATCAGCTCCCGAACGTCACTGATCGCTTCATTGGCCAGATTAACAGAATCTGTTCTCATGTAACTGATAAGACCTGCGGATTCTTTGCCAAGGTCGATGCCTTCGTAAAGTTGCTGGGCAACCATCATGGTGCGTTTGGTGGTAAACCCCAGTTTTCTGGCTGCTTCCTGCTGCAGCGTAGAGGTTATAAAAGGTGGCGCAGGATTTCTTTTACGTTGTTTTTTCTCGAGTTTAGAAACCAATAACTGTCCATTGGCTTTTTTAAATAATGTATCGCGGATATCAACCGCTTGTTTTCCATTTTCAACAGTAAATTGTTCTATCTTTTCTCCTTGATATTGAATGAGTTTTGCTTTTAACGGTTTTTTATCAACGTTTGCCTGGGCCTCTATGCTCCAATATTCGCGGCTTTCAAACTTTTCAATTTCAAGTTCCCGTTCCACTATCATCCGTAGGGCTGGACTTTGAACACGGCCAGCGGAAAGGCCACGACGTATTTTTTTCCACAACAAGGGAGAAAGATTAAAACCTACCAAGTAATCCAGTGCACGTCGGGCTTGCTGGGCATAGATCATATCCATAGATAATTCTGCCGGTTGCGCGATGGCTTCGTTAATAGCGCGCTTGGTTATTTCATGGAATACCACCCGATGTATCGGCTTGTCTTTCAGTAATTTTTTATCTTGCAATATTTCGGCGATATGCCAGGAGATCGCTTCACCTTCGCGATCCGGGTCAGTCGCCAGATAGAGGGCATCAGCTTGTTTAGCAGCTTTAGCAATAGCCTGGATATGTCTCTGATTTCGCTCTACAAGTTCATATTTCATAGCGAAATCGTGTTCGGTATCTACCGCACCTTCTTTGGGTATGAGGTCACGGACATGCCCGTAGGAGGCAAGTACGTGGAAATCCTTGCCCAAGTATTTTTCTATGGTTTTAGCTTTGGCCGGTGATTCGACTATGACTAAATTATTGCTCATGACCCTGTCGATAAATCCATATAAAGTGAATATTCTTAATAGCTAGTAGAGAGTTAATGCAGAATCGATGGGATCGTGTCGTAGACCAGGTTTTCCATCTGGGCATAAGCCAATTCTTGATCCGGTTGACTGAACAAGACCATCAGTACAACCCATTTCAAGTGCTCAAGATCAATCGCTTCTTCACTGAGAGCCATGACTCTGTCTATGACCAGTTCACGATTTTCCGACCCGAGGATATTATTCTGTTCCAGAAAAAGCAGAAAACCCCGACACTGTCGATTCAGCTTAATCTGTTCTTCCGCTGAAAAGATACGATGGGACAGCGTTTCCGTTTGTAGCGGATTGGCTTTTTCAGTGTTCAAATCAGTTAGTGACTCAAGCCATTGAAACGCCTGATTGATTTTCGCCTGAGTGAATCCTGCTTCGATGAGTTCGGTCATGATGATATCAGGGTCGGACTCGGCTTCGAGATTATCATCCATGTAGTTCTCAAACAAGTAGATCAGGACATCAAAAACATTTTCTTTCATTAAATTATCTCGCTATGGAACCCGCATGAAATAAATTGTGGAATCGGTGCCGGAGTTTTGTTGTATTAACGAAACATAATACGCTATGTAACCGTCGAATTAACGAAAACGACGGACAAAAATACCCGTCAGTTGCACTCGTTCCTAACTAAGACGGTAATAACAACCGCCTGCTGCTGAACTAATATACCCTTCCAGTTCTAAAATTAGCAACATGGACGCGACTGATTCAGGAGGTAAACCCGTTTCCGCAATAAGAGTATCCACTGAGGTAGGCTCTTGTGCAATATTTTTTAGCAGATTAGCATGATCTGCATCGAGTTTAAACTGCGATTGGAGTGTTGTTGATTGTTGACTGTCAAGAATATTCGCGTTCTGGAACTGCCCCAGCTCTTCGAATATATCTTCTGCGGTTTCTACCAGTTTTGCACCTTGTCGGATTAGCGCATTGCAACCTCGGGACAATGGATTGTGTATAGAGCCAGGGATTGCAAAGACTTCTCTGCCTTGTTCCAACGCGAGTCTGGCAGTAATCAGAGAGCCACTTTTTATTGCTGCTTCAACAACCAGAGTGCCGAGACTCAAGCCAGAAATAATCCGGTTTCGACGGGGGAAATGATTGGCTTTCGCAACCGTGCCAGGCGGAAATTCAGAAACAAGTGCGCCGTTAGAAGCAATGTTACACGCAAGTTCGTGGTGGCGAGCCGGGTAGACGCGATCCAGCCCCGTGCCCGTTACTGCAATGGTCGTAAAATCAGCGTTTAGAGCGCCTTGATGTGCGGCAGCGTCGATACCGAGCGCCAAGCCGCTAGTGGTCGCTATTCCGGAGCGAGCCAATGCTGAAGCGAAGTCATAGGCCGTTGTTAAACCTAATTTTGAAGGATTCCGACTTCCTACTATAGCTATTTGGGGGAGGTGAAGCATTTCCATTGAGCCGTTGACAAACAGTACCGGCGGCGGATCAGGAATCTCTCTAAGTAGTGGGGGATAGGTTTCTTCCGTAATGGCGAGTAGGTGCCTGCCGGGCTCTTCCAGCCAGGATAAATCTTTGTTAACCCTGTCCCAGTCAGGTTTGAGTATTGCATCAACCGTGGAGCTCTTAAGGCCCAGGCTGGTGAGAGTAGAGCGAGATTCTTTGAATACTGCTGTCGGCGAGCCAACCTTATCAAGCAAGGATAAATAGGTTTTTCCACCTATACCAGGGATACGCAGCAAGGCTAGCCAGTCGCGGGCTTCGGTTGGTTCGATATCGGAAGTCCTTCGGAATGGAATGAGTGCCGGATGTTACCGATTCGTTTTATGGCAGGGAAGAGATGACGAATTGAAAATTATAAGATGAATCGTCCGGGGAGAGAAGAGGATATTTCATAATCTGGCACTTCCTTGTGCCAATTTGATAATCTAATAGTTCCGGATACTATCCATTGCATGTAAAGGACGGTTGGCATACATAACCAGGGCGTAGCTGACACGCTCGAATGTTCGAAAAACCATAAGCACACCGGCTTTTTCATCGGGCAAGGTCACAATGTCGCGACCTGTATCGAAGTCCATGACGGTGTCTCTTACTTTTATCCCTGACTGATAAATATCAAAAAAATGTCCAACTTCGATGCCGTTGCGGGTTCCCCTGTCGAGAACTACAACGTTATATTGTCCAATTTGGGATACGCCGTCCAAAACACTAATGATACGACCGTTAACATTTTTATCCGCTTTGTGGGGGATGTAGCTCAATAGCATGAGGTCATCACCGGCAGGAACAAGTCGGTCGCCTATTTTTACCTGCTGGGTTGTGCGGGAAAGTAGTAAAGTCGCTGGATCCCCTGTTCTTTGCAGATAACTGTCTGCAACATGGATCGCTTCGTAACCCAGTATCTCTCCTGTTTCTCCATCATTGTAGGCATGACCGGCGCGTAAAACCTTATAGTTTTCAGCAGTCGTATCATCAGTAATCGAACGAACATATACTTTATCGCCTGCGCTGCCAAGCAGGCGTCCTTCCGCAAAACTTACGATATAAGGAGCCCGATCCAGTTCATTTTCCGCGACAACGTGGGCACTTTTGAGAAATTGTTGAATCGCACCGATAGGTATCAGCGGAATTGCGGTCTTAATTTCGCTGGTTCTGATTTTTGGTGAAAGTTTAGTGATGCCAACCCTATTTCCTTGACTACCTCTATGTAGCGTAAGTCGTGGTTTTCCATCGACATAGGTTAGTGAAATCGTATCGCCAGGATAAATAAGATCAGGATTTTTTATCTGTGGGTTGTATTCCCACACCTCTGGCCATTTCCAAGGGTTCTGTAGAAATCTTGCCGCTATATCCCACAAGGTGTCGCCTTTGACTACGCTATAACGATCAGGATGAGAGGGATTAAGGAGGATGTTATCAGCACGAAGGGTTGTGCTTGATATCAGTAAACAGAGTACAGTAAATGCCGTGCGAAAAAACATAGTTATTGTCCCAGAATTTGCTTGTCGTTGTCCGGATGATATAAACTCTTTTTTTCAGAAAGAGTTATGCAACTTTCCTTTGATGCCGAATGTCTATTTGAGAGCAATAAATAGCTGGGCGTAACCCGCAGTTTTTTTCAGCATCATTCCAAGTGTAGATGAAATTGGATAAAATTCCAGGTTGCGAAGCTTGGTTTGTTTATGGAGAGTGCTTATGGCCGTATTAAAAATACTTGAATTCCCCGATCCCCAATTAAGGAAAAAAGCAGTATCTGTTGAATCTGTTGATGCTTCCATACGATCCCTGGTAGATGACATGTTCGAAACGATGCGTGAAGCGAAAGGCGTTGGTCTGGCCGCAACCCAGGTCAATGTCCAAAAACGGATCGTTGTTATGGATGTCTCAGAGGATAAGGATGCGCCATTGTGTCTGATTAACCCGAAAATTTACGAAAAAGAGGGGCTTGAAGAAAGTGAGGAAGGTTGTTTGTCTGTGCCTGGCTTTTTTGAAAATGTAACAAGAGCGGAGAAAATCAGAGTTCGTGCCGTGAATCGTAACGGAGAGCCAATCGATATGGAAGCGGATGGGTTGTTAGCGGTTTGTGTTCAGCATGAAATTGATCATTTGGAAGGTAAGCTTTTCGTCGATTATTTGTCAACGTTAAAACGACAACGTATTCGTAAAAAAATGGAGAAAGCTCACCGGCAAAATAAGGAAAATGAAACCATTGCATAGGAGACTGTCCGAGAATATAGAACCTACTGAGGGGAAGTTCATTTTGACTAGATTTTCTGATCTATTTCCGTTAAATAGACCTACTATTTATCTCAAATGATCGAAAAACATGACCTAATCATTGGTTTCCTTGCTGCGGTTTCTATGCTCAGACAGCCTTCTAGTAACCGACTTTAAGTTAAATCAAACGCATCAGTAAATCCGAGAGTTCGTGAAAATTATATTCGCAGGGACACCTGAGTTTGCAATTCCCTCGCTAAAAGTTCTGCTGGAATCCCAGCATACTGTCTGTGCAGTTTATACCCAGCCAGATCGACCTGCGGGGCGGGGTCGTAAATTAAAGCCAGGTCCGGTTAAACAACTGGCAGAAAGCGCCGGTATATCAGTATTCCAGCCTCTTTCTCTAAAATCCGATGAAGAAATTGATAAATTAGCGTCATTTGATGCTGATTTAATGGTCGTTGCAGCCTATGGTTTACTACTGCCAAGTGCCGTGTTGAGCCTTCCCCGACTTGGCTGTATCAATGTGCATGCATCTCTATTACCACGTTGGCGGGGTGCCTCGCCTATACATCATGCCATTTTATCTGGTGATATTGAGGCTGGAGTTACCATTATGGAACTTGTGCTGAAACTCGATGCAGGCCCAATGCTATATAAAAAAGGTGTTGTCGTTGGGGCAGATGAAACCTCCGGAGAACTGCATGATCGTTTATCCATCTTGGGCGCTGAAGCGTTGCAAGCGGTGTTGCCGGAAATAGAGGCAGGAACTGCCAAGACCATTCCCCAGGATGACTCTGAGGTAACTTATGCGTCGAAACTGGATAAGCAACAGGCTATGATGGATTGGACCAGATCTGCTATAGAGTTAGAACGGCAGGTGAGGGCATTTAACCCATGGCCTGTCGCCCAGACAATCTTTGGTGAGAAAGTTCTTCGTATTTGGCGCGCTAAAGCGATAGAAGTCAGCGATGTAGCTGATGCACCAGGCAGCATTTTAAAGTCTGATGATGGGCAAATGGCTGTTGCTACCGGGCACGGTATTCTTAGAATCTTGGAGGTTCAACTCCCCGGTGGTCGCCGTATAGATGCCACTGATTTTCTCAATGCCCACGACGTAAGTCATATTCGGTTGAAATAAGCTGGCTAAAAAACAGAGTAATACCCGTTCTGTCGCGGCGCGGATTCTAAACAGTGTCATTGTTGAGCAGGTTTCTCTCTCAACGGTTTTTGTACGCGAGCTGGAAAATATCTCTGACGACCGGGACAGAGCCTTTATTCAGGCTTTATGCTATGGCACATTGCGGTGGTATTACCGCCTCGACTTGATTCTTGACCGTCTTCTGAAAAAACCTTTTAAATCCAAAGACAGCGATATTCGTATGCTGGCTTTGCTGGGTTTGTATCAACTTGATTTCACCGCAGTAAAGCCTCATGCGGCGGTTTCTGAAACTGTGGCGGCTGCGTATCGGAAAACATGGGCTAAGCCGCTGTTGAATGCGATATTGCGCGGCTACCAACGGGAAAGGGAGTCGTATAACAGCTGGGCTGACAGCTTGCCAGTAGGAGCTACAGCTTATCCGCAATGGTTGCTTGACCAAATCGAGAGTTCTTGGCCGCAGCAATTTGATAAGATTCAACGGCGGGGAAATGATCAGCCTCCGATGACATTGCGGGTCAATTGCTCAAAGGTTAAGCGTGACGAATATCTGGAAAATTTGCGAAAACGGGATATAACAGCAACAATTTCAGGTGTCTCTGAAAGTGCAATCACCTTGAACGAACCGCTAAACGTACACCAGATTCCTGGGTTTAGTGAGGGTTCTGTTTCCGTACAGGATGAGGCCGCACAATTAGCGGCTTTTTTGCTCAACCCCCAGGGAGGTGAAAGGGTGCTTGATGCCTGTGCAGCGCCAGGCAGTAAAAGTACTCATATTCTAGAACGCTGTCCCAAACTGGCGGAATTGGTGGCAGTGGATATTGATCCAATACGACTTCACCGAATCGATGAAAATTTACAACGACTCGGTACGACAGCCACCTTGATTGTCGGTGATGTTTCCAGTCCTTCACAATGGTGGAATGGGCGCAAGTTTCATCGTATATTGGTTGATGTGCCCTGTTCTGCGACAGGCGTGATTCGCCGTCACCCGGATATTAAAATATTGCGACGTCCTGAAGACATTGGATCTGTGGTGAAAACACAGAAGAAAATTCTAACAGCCCTATGGCCGTTATTAAATGAAGGCGGGGTTATACTGTATGCGACTTGCTCTATTTTAAAGGCCGAAAATGAACAGCAAATGGAGTGGTTTTTCGCTACCCATCAAGATGCTGAAAGGGTTCCTATTAACGCATCATGGGGTGTGATCGGTACATTCGGTCGGCAAATTGCCACCGGTGAATCGGGAATGGATGGGTTTTATTATGCGTTGATTAGAAAACAGGGATGAAGAGATTAAGCAGTATTTCATTTTTCATTCTTATCTTGTTTGCCGACTTCGGATGGGCAAAGGATTTTGGCATCTCTATTGAGCGTGCCCAACTCCTGCGGCAGGGTAATGAATACCGGCTGGAAGCCGATATTGACTATCGTTTTAGTGATGCCGCCCTGAATGCGCTTGACAATGGCGTGTCACTCACCTTGCGAGGGCTTGTCAAGGTCAAGCGGAGTCGCCGCTATATGTGGGACGAGACAATTGAAAAAATGGAGTTATTGTACCGGCTACGGTATCGGGCACTGTCTGATCGGTATCAGATTGTCAACGAAACAAGTGGCGTACGCCGTTACTATGCAAGCATGGAAAGCGCAATCGAAGCCTTGGGGAAGATTCGCGGCATGCCGGTGCTGCGGGTGGAACGATTAGCCTCTGGAGAGAGCCATTACGCGACCATGCAGATACAGCTTGATATCGAGGCTTTGCCTTTACCGCTTCGTCCTATCGCATATCTGTCTCCTGCCTGGTACCTTAGCAGTTCCAAATATACATGGCTTTTAGCTCAATAAGGCCACCAGTAGGTTTTTCGGCCTTTGCTGTTCTAGGAGTGATCCTGGTTTCCCTGCACCTGATGAGTTCTGCGACCCAGGATTCTTCCGGTTTGGGCCAGGCATATTCCTGGCTGCTGCTGGCCAATACGGTTGCAACCGTTATAATGGCGGTGTTGGTCGGAGCCAATGTCCATTCTCTCTTCCGCCAACTTAAGAAAAAAGAGGCGGGATCACGCTTAACCGCTCGAATGGTATTTCTATTTGTCCTTCTAGCCCTTGCGCCTGCAACCATTGTATTCTATTACTCCGTACAGTTTCTCCACGGTACTATCGACAGCTGGTTTGATGTTCAAATAGATCAGGCCATGGATGATGCATTAGAGCTCAGTCGTGCATCTTTGGATCAGCGTATGAAAAGCCACCTAAGGGATACTCAGCAGGTAGCGAAGGCATTGGCAAATGTGCCGGACGAAATGATCGCCGTGGAACTGGGTGAGTTGCGGGAGACGCTTGAGGCATCGGAACTTACACTTATTTCCACCCAGGAAAGGATTATCGCTTACAGCAGTCTGATTCCAGATATTCTTATTCCAAGCTTACCCACCGAAACTGTTTTTCTGCAATTGGAACGTGGGGAAGATTACGTTGGCCTGGACCCGATCTTGAATGAGGCTATGCAGGTCAGAGTGGTTATAGGACTTGCTTTGCCCGAACCCCGTTTCTTGCAAGCGCTATTTCCGGTTCCGGTTCGGCTAAGTAGCCTTGCCCGAACCGTAGAAGACGCCTATGTTCACTACAAAGAGATGAGTTATTTGCGCAACTCTTTGAAGTGGAGTTTTTCTTTAACCCTTTCCCTGGTACTGCTGTTGAGTCTTTTGGCCGCAATCTGGGTCGCCTTTGTCAGCACTCGCCGCATTGTTGCGCCAGTCAGGGATTTAGCGCAAGGAACACGAGCGGTAGCGGAGGGGGATTATGAACAACGTCTACCGGTGGAAAGTCGTGATGAACTGGGGTTTTTGGTAGAATCGTTTAACGACATGACAGCAAAGGTTGGAGTGGCTCGTGATGAAGCTGCCCGGTCTCAGTTTGAAGTGGAAAACCAGCGGGCATACCTTGAGACAGTGCTTGGCAATTTGACAACCGGTGTTTTAAGTTTTGATGCATCAGACAGGTTACGAACGTTTAACCAAGCCGCAGGAAAAATCCTTCATGTTGATTTGCAAAACTATTCTGAACAACCACTTGCTGCATTGGCAGTAGAAAACCCAAATCTTGAAAATTTCGTGACATTATTAAAGGCTCAGCAACAAACTGCCAAGTCGTATTGGCAGGAAGAAGTTGCTTTTACCGGACCCGATGGCCGACAGCAACTGCTATGTCGGGGAACACCCCTTTTTAACGCATTAGGGCGACGGTTGGGTACTGTGATGGTGTTCGATGATATGACCGATCTTTTTCGTGCCCAACGCAATGCAACCTGGGCTGATGTTGCCCAGCGGATGGCTCACGAAATCAAAAATCCGCTGACTCCTATTCAGCTGTCAGCCGAAAGGTTGCAACATAAATTGTGGGAGAAGCTGGATGCAAAGGATGGTGATGTGTTGGAGCGGGCTACTCAGACGATTATTCATCAAGTTGAGGCATTGAAAACTATGGTAAATGCTTTTTCAGAGTACGCCCGGCCACCTAAGATTCAACCGGAAGAGGTGAATATAAATTCCCTCATTGAAGACGTTTTGATGTTATACCAACCGAATGCCGATATTAGTTTCAAGCTCATGTTAGCGCCTGATCTGCCTGGTGTAATGGTGGATCCGTTACGTATGCGTCAGGTGTTAAATAATTTATTCAAGAATGCCATCGAAGCGTTATCCGAGACGCCAAATGCTAAGATTGTGATCGCCACCAACATGTTACCTGAAGAGGGTTTTCGGTTTGTACAAATTGCAATTTATGATAATGGCCCGGGTATCACTCAGGTCGATATAGAACATATTTTTGATCCTTATGTTACAACTAAAGTAAAAGGTACCGGTTTGGGATTAGCGATAGTGAAAAAATTTATTGAGGAACACGGAGGTACTATTCGAAGTGAAAATAGTTATCAAGGAGGTGCTGGTTTTGTGATACGACTACCTGGAGCTGTTACTGATGCAAAAGTTGACAAAGAATTGGTGCAGCATCAGTGAATAAATCCTTTATTCTGGTGGTTGATGATGAGCTGGATATCCGTCAGCTGGTACATGATATTCTTGAAGACGAAGGCTATCAGGTCGCAATGGCGGAAAATGGGGAATCTGCCAGGAAAATGCGAAGGGAATTTAATCCTGACCTGATTTTACTGGATATCTGGATGCCAGATGTAGATGGAGTAACTCTTCTTAAAGAGTGGCAGACTGAAGAATCGCCATGCCCAGTGGTGATGATGTCTGGTCACGGAACCGTGGAAACAGCAGTAGAAGCAACCCGATTCGGTGCTTACGACTTTTTGGAAAAACCCCTGTCATTAGCCAAATTGCTGTTGACCGTGGAGCGCGCTCTGGAATCGGATTCTATGCATAGGGAAAAGCAAGGCTCAAAGCCTCAGATTCAGTCTTCGGTTGAGCCGGTGGGTAAAAGTGCAGCGATTGAACGCCTTAAAGATCAGGTCAAGCGATTGGCCCAACACGATACCCGGGTATTGTTTGTCGGCGAGCCAGGTATCGGCAAGGAAACATTCGCCCGCTATCTTCACGCCCATAGCAGTCGATCCAGCGGTCCTTTTGTTGATGTAGGTGTTGGCACGATTGCCCCGGAATTTTCAGCAGTTGAGTTTTTCGGGAAAGAAGATGACGAAGGCATCCACTATGGACTATTGGAACAGGCTCATGGCGGTGTATTATTTCTTGATGAAATTTGCGATATGGATAACGAAACCCAGAGGCGATTGTTAAGTGCTTTGGAAACGCAGTCATTTTTGCGAGTGGGTGGTAGTGAGCAGGTTACTGTCGATGTCAGGGTGATCTCAGCGACAAGGCGGTTGATGGCGGAAGAGATCCGTAGCGGCGAATTTCGGGAAGATTTGTACTATTTGCTAAATGGCGTATCCTTGCAAATTCAGCCTTTGCGTGAACATAGCGAAGATATTCCTGAGTTACTGCGTTTTTATATCGACTATTTTGTTACAAGGGAAAAATTGAGCTTTCGTAAATTTTCTGTCGCCGGACAGAATTTTCTTCGTAACCATGTCTGGCATGGAAATGTTCGCGAGTTGAAGAACCTGGTGCAACGTCTGCTGATATTAGGGTCAGGTATAGATATTGAGCTGGATGAATTAAAAGCTGCTGTTGGTTCATCTATCACTCAAGATATTACTGATCTTCCGGACTTTTTTGATCTGCCCCTTAAAGATGCACGCGATCGGTTTGAGAAAGCGTATCTTGAGTACCACCTGGAACGAAATACAGGCAACGTCGCGAAATTATCAACAGCTATCGGGATGGAACGTACTCATCTCTATCGCAAACTTCATACACTCGGTATAAAGTTCAAGGAAAAAAAGTAGCATTTTGGTATGGCGTCATTTGAAACAGTCCAACGAAAGTGGGATACACGATATCAGCAAGAAGATGTATCCTCAGAACCCTCGAAAAATTTGCTGGAAAACGCCCATCTTTTGCCGGCAAAGGGAATGGCTCTTGATTTAGCTTGTGGATTGGGGGGGAATGCCCTATTTCTTGCGAAACAGGGTCTTGATGTATCTGCCTGGGATATTTCGTCAGTGGCTATCAAAACTCTTGATAATGCCGCCCAAAAAATGGGTGTTACACTCAATCTGGAAGTTTGCGATGTGGAGCAAAAACGTTGGGAGCAGAGTCAATTTGACGTCATTGTCGTTAGCCATTTCCTGGAACGGAGTCTCTGCAAGAATATTTCGAGTGCATTGAAAATCGGTGGGCTGCTTTACTATCAGACCTTCGTTAATGACAAAGTAGCTGATGTTGGGCCGCGTAATCCAGATTTTTTACTCGAACAAAACGAATTATTAAGACTATTTGCTTCGCTTAAAGTGGTCGTATACCGGGAGGAAGGGTGTATTGGTGATATTGGTAAGGGATTTCGTAATGAGGCTTTGCTTGTGGCGCAAAGAATTAACCTGGACTAAGGATCCCGACAGCTTTCTGGCAGCGGATCATTTATCAAATATCCGTCAATACAATATTGAAGGAGTCTAAACCATGCCCGAAATTCAGGCGGTTCCAAAAAGCATATAATCGCCCGTATTTTCTCTTTCGTATCCAGGCTCTATTCTCCTTTTAGTTGAATGTTTCAAGCTGAGAGGAGCAAACAATCGTTTATACTTTTCTATGCTTCTTCCGATGGTGCATATTTTGTTGGGGTTATTCGGATCGCCCATCGTGTGATTTTCATCTGTTTCTTCACAAATTAGAACATGTCCCCCGGGTTTTAAACACCGAAGCATTTCCTTCGTTACATCCGTAACGACGCTATCAATCAGGTGTTGTAAAAAGGTAAACGTTATGATGGCATCGAATTTTTCTGCTGCCACACCTGTAGCTGAAAGATCATCTAGCTGAATAAATTTCACGCTGGGAATTAATTCAGATGCCTCGGCAACCAGAAGAGGTTCTCTCTCAAAACCGACCACATCTGAGGTGAATTCCGTTAGAACTTGCGTCATTCGCCCAAAACCGCAACCAAATTCAACAGCCGATGTGATTTTTTGTTGGCTGTTTACAATGTTCAAGCAATACCTTAAGTCTTGATGTTCCAGGTAGTTTCTCACTGACATTCTGGTTTCATCAGTATCAACAACGTGTTTCTTTTTATATGTTTCTCGAGGTTCTTTATTTGTCGGCATTAGTTTGTTTTTATGGTTTTTGAGTGAAATTGCTTAGGAATGGGAAATAAATAAATTGTACGTTATGGCGCCGAATTTTTGTTTGTCTTCATTCGTATAGCAACGGGCGCATAGCTAGCTACGTAACTGTTGCTATACGAATGAAGACGGACAAAAAGGCAAGCTAGAATGTATAAGTTAATTATTTCCCGTTCATTAATGTAGTCTGGACATCAAAAATACCGCCCTAACACGACAATCTTCACAGAGCGTAAGCTGTTTCAGCTTATCACCTTGATACATCGGGTGGTTTTTTAGTCGCTCCGTTATTGCTAATATCATACTTTCAGAGGCAAATGGTTTTCCACAGTTTATACAGGCAAAAGCTTTCTCCTCGTGTAGCACTGTTGCACACTGCGCCGCACTTTGATCCAATAGATATCGTGGAGCCAGGGTGATGGCTTCTTCCGGGCAAGCTTCGCGGCACAAACCACATTGAACACAATTTGCTTCAATAAGTTTCAACTGAGGCCGTTCCTGATTGTCTAGTAAAGCCCCTTTGGGACAAATTTGTACACAGGCCATACATAACGTACAACTATCCGGATTGACAAGAATTTCACCAAAAGGGGCAGCCTGGCTAAAAGCTATCCATTCGGGAGGGTTTGTGGCTGCAGACTGAAGTGTTTCCACCGCCATTTGGATTAAACGTCGTTTGTCCTCGATACCAGCGAAATGGGCCCGTTGTTGATTTGATAGTAGTGAATGGGTAACGTGCGACAGGTCGTCCCGATTCAAATATTCACTTCTATTTAGGGTCAGGCGGGAAGGATCAATAGATATTCCAACTAAAATCTCCTTGGCCAATTGTATTTGGCGGCAAATATTACTATGTGTTTCGTCTGGAATAAAATCTGATTCCAGTACAACAATCCGTTCCACACCCAATGCTAATGTCGCTAGCCAGATGTCCATTCCAATCGAACCCAATGCTTCGAGCTCATAGAACAATATGTTAGCAGGGTGGGCAGTTTGATTCTCCTGTAGCCAAAGATCACTGCAATTAGCGTTGTGAAAGATGAGGATTGGGTTTTCTCCGCCATGTTCAAAATAGGCGTTCACCATGAATCGAATGCGGTTAAACGTATCCGTGCGAGAAGGGTACAGGTAATTCATGGCGCCAGCGGGACAAACGGATGTGCAATCACCACAGCCCTGGCAGAGGTGGGGGTCGACTTGGATTTGGCCCTTTTCTGACGTGATTGCGTGAGCCGCACAGGTATTAATACAGAGATCACAACCTGAAATTCCACTGCGGCTGTGAGTACAAATATCAGGGAGATGCTCAAAAAATTTAGGCTTGTCGAAAGTCCCTACCATATCTGACAAGGTTGTTAAATGTGCTGAAAGCGTGCTTTTATCTTTTTTGGGCGCATAGTATCCAGGAGGGGGCAGGGAATTAC
>JAZGGE010000341.1:0-7017 GCA_036480195.1 Methylococcales bacterium | reverse complement strand
AAATAGCAAAATTATGGAGTTCATCGATTACTTCAACGAAACCATGGCAAAGCCCTTTAAATGGACTTATCAAGGAAAGGTCATGGTGATGTAAATTAGGTACGGACTTACGGGTTGTTGTACTAGTTTCTCAATTCATTAGTAACCAGTTAACGTGACAGTGTTGCTGCCACGTTTCCCTGTTTTAGCCTAGGTCATGAAACGATACCAGGGCAGAAGCCACTCGTAGTATTGTTGGTTTCGTCCGATTCATCAATGACTGAAGTGGCATCGACAGTAATATCGAAGTTACAGCTAGACTCGCCGACAAAGCAACCATCTGGAATCATCACCTCTATCACAGCTTCACCTCCCGCAGCGATTGCAGGGGTTTCAACTTGGGTCGGCGGATTATTTCCAAACTTGACTTCAGTGATCGATGATTCTGTTGCGTCACCATTGCCTTCGTTGCGCACGATGATTCGTATCGCGTTTGCTTTGTTGCTTCCAACAGTGCTAAAACAGAAATTCTGTGGAAGTTGACCGGGAGCATTAGGAGACGGAGGTGGAAATGCTGGCAACGGCACTAGATCTGGTAACCGAGTCTCCTCCGGCGGAGGGATATCATCAGGCATCATAATGCGAGGAGCAATGTACTCGACATCAAGTGTTTCAACTTGTTTGTCTGCACCCGCAGCTGAATACACAGCAACAACGTCAAGTTCGACCAAGCTCTGTATAATTACAAAGCCTTTAAGGAAGCAACCATCAGGTAAGCCAATCCGTTGATGAATATCGGCACAGTCAATTTCAAGTGCTTCGCACGGACCAAGATTGTTGAATGTGAATGGGGTAACATGACCGGTTCGTTCTCCTGGTAACGCGACGGCAATCTTCTTACGAAACCGCATTTTCTGATCCGTCGGATTAAGAATATTGATAGCAGTGAAATATGATCCTGGTGCAACCGGACCTGAGCCACAATCGCAACTCGATGTTCCGCAAACGAACTTGACGCTATATTGTACAGGATATGGGATGGCCTTGATATCGCGTTGTGCCATATTGTTGTCGTATGGTACAAACCGACGGGTTTCAAGGGATTCGGTAATTGTGTCGATGTTGCTGACGTCTTGTGGTGTCGAGGTACTCATGATGATTGAATCTCCTTTGGTTGTCTCTAATGTCAACTCGAATGGGCCAACGATTACGTTGCCACCCGAGGGTATTGGGCCGGGGACAGATAATTCGGCCGTCGCCAGTGGGGTGAATTGATTGGGCCACACTGCTCTACTCCCAGGTGGACCTCTAAAACCTTTAACTATGATGTCAGATACTGCTTGAGTGCCGCGGTTTCTTACTTTCACATAAACAAACATCGGGGTTCCGACAAGTGGGTTCTGGTGGACGGTTCCTCCATCGGGTTCGTATCTAGTCCATATATCGGCTGTGTCGGTAAAATTATCCAACCATGGATACTCGCCGTTCCGGCCATCATCTATATAGACATCGACTTCCGGTGGCTGGCCTCCATATGCGTCTTGTTTCTCGAACGCCCAGCGAATGACCTTGTGGAACGCACCACCAGGGTGGCCTTCAACCGCCGTGGTCACTAAATCCGCTTCAATTAAGTCTTCGGCGAATTCTTCAGGACCTGCGGGTTGAGTCAAAGGGGTTTCCAAACTGACCGCTGTAAGTATTAGATAGGTCACAAAACGAGCTGCAAATTTCTGTTCTTCTAGCATATTAGCATCACCGCCGAGTGACCGATAGGCACGGAACATCGTTGTTGACAAAATTTGAGTACTAGAATAACTTCCCGTATCGTTTGCTCCACCCCAGCCCCAACCCATAGCAATATCCCGATCATGCCGACGAGTAATGGTGGTGAACGGAAACGTATCGAAACGGTCTGGTACCTGCGAATTTGGGTCGCTCAAAATCACAGCCATAGTATCTCCAACACCATGGGCGAAGGAAAACACACCGCTATTAATATGATTCCTCAAGACTGAATGACCGAACTCGTGGATCACAATACGGCGGTCACACGCAATACCAACGGGGCAACCAATTTCAGCCAGACCGAAACGGTACTTGGTTGTTCCGCTTCCCGATCCGTGATGATGTGCGTTGCGAGCACCGTTTTCTCCTCGATGATCCATAGGTATCGGAAACGAAGTTCCAGAAAAATAGTTAACGAACCCCATATCTTCTACCATGCGGTATAGTGCATCCATGTGGTAGTAGGCGTTAACTGCAGAAAAATCATCCGAAGTTGCTGGGAAGTTGAACTCACATGCCGGTAGTGTAGCAGTTGGTGGTGCGACATTCGGCTGATCGGTATCCATCATTTGAACGTACTCGCCGCTCAGGGATTGAGGATCAGAGAGCGTAAGACCTTGCAGAGTAACAACCTCTGAAAGAGAATCAAGCGTAGTTAAAGGTGCACATGATGAATTTGTGACGTCGCCCGAAATCGTGATTGGATCATCCCGAAAAATAGCGCCTGTACAACTTTCAACAGACGCTCGTAGATATAGTATAGAATTTGTATCGACTTCAATCAGAGCCCGCCACTCGAGAACGCCCCAGTCTGGAAGTTCGAGCGAGAATAGCACATCGCGTACGATATAATGCTTTCCTGACAGTATTGAGTCTGGAACCTCAGGTAGTTTCAATTTTGGTGAGGAAGGTGGTTGTCCTTCTTCGTTATTCGCGGGATCAAAACGTGTTTCAGGCAGATAACGATAAATAACCAAATGGGATGTATTGACCTTCGGCCGTTTTGTTTTCGATCCCAGACCCAGCATTTTAGAAAGCTGCTCTTCTGTAACTATAACCTGGCAGTGTCTGGAGGACTTAAGCCTTTGGGTGTCAATTTCAATGTCAAGGTGTAGTGTACTCTGAGAACTGATCACCGAAGATAAGTCGCTGCATATTCTGACGGCCAAGCCAGCCATGAAGACAGGTAACCCAGCGTACGATTGACTGAATGATACGACGATAATGTCTCGACTGGGCTTAATATCAGCCAATGTAACTTGATATGTATCAAGCAACTTATCTGCATCGTCTTCAGCTGCTTCTGGTCGATTAACCAGCCAGCTTGGCTCAATGCCATATAGGCTTCCAATCTTTTGAAGATACCAATTTGCCAAAGATTCGACATTGGCCGGAACGAAACCGGTAGTTTGGTAAAGCGAACGAGCATGAGAAATGCGACTCACGACCCCCCGATTATCTCGCACGATGTTTGTCTGTAATGGTAATAAAGTAGTCATCTAGATACCTCCTATGATTAGGCCAATTTTACTTATTTATCCTAATAAGTTTGTAACTTAGACTAATAATTCTATAGTTAGAAACAAAAACCAATTAGAATATGGACACCGACAGGATATACGAGCAATCGCTATATTTTCGAGAACATTATTGATCATCAATAAATTATTCAGAAAAGTACACTAATTCGTCCGTTCTTGGCCAAATGTTAATTTGTCCCAGACAATCTGCTTTCACAGTTGAAAGGATAAATACTAATCAAACCATTGTTCTTTCCGGTTCACCAATACCACGATAGGTCTACTGGTGACAACCGTTTAAGTACGTTATTTCAACAGTTCTAATATTGGTGTCTGATATTAAATTACATGAAACTAGATTATATTCAAGGTAATTTTTAACAAGAAACATGAGAAATATTACCTTGCTTTTAGCCTAACGCCAGAGGATAAGGAGTGCTATAAGTGTCTGACTTGATTCGTTTGGTGGAGTTGACTTTCGGATTGTTCTGATTCTTGTAATGACTCATGTTCCTTATCCTTCGACGATAGCTCCGCGAAGAGCACACGAGGTCTAATGCTCCAACAGTATTCTCAATATCAAAAGAAAGAACAAAATCTTATATTAGAACTTAGATAACCACGTCCTGTGGGCGTGGAAGACAAAGGCTGTGCCTATGATTGTTCATTTGTTACACCTTATTCTTGAATTGAGCCACCAATTCAAGAATAAGGTGTAACAAATGAGACGATTTAAGAAGTTATCACATGTTTTATGGCATTGCCAGTATCATAATTGTCTGGATTCCTAAATACTGATACAAGGTATTGAGAGGAAAAATAGGATACGAAGTACGAAAAAAGATTATTATTCAATCCGAACGATTGTGGTGCGAGATAGTGGAGTTAAATATCTAAAGTGGGTCATGTCCATTTTCTGATAAAAGTGTCACCGAAAATTTCAATATCCTCCTTTATGGGTGTGATGAAAGGAAAATCAGGGATTAGAATATTTAACAAGTATTAGGTACTCAAACAGCGTCCATATTGGGGAAATCATTTTTGGGCAGAAAGGTATTGTGTAGATACTGTAGGTTTAGATTCAGAAATGATAAAAAAGTACGTGAAGTACCAAGAAGATAAATAATTTCAATTAACCCGTTGGAGGTTCAACTCTCACAAGCTTGCCTTCTCTGAAGGCCAGCTTGACCCCCTTCCTTCTAGGGGGTTACTGCAATTCCATGTCCTGTGGGCTTGGATATTGATTTACAAAGTCTGGTTCGGAGAAAGGAAACAAAGTTGCCTGCCACGATACTGAGAAGAAAAAACCTAAAGGATTAAACGGAGAAATTCAGCTTGACGATTTTCAAGTTCATAATAACCAATCGTTCAACCCGTCGAGCGGGTTAACTCGGCGTTATAGCCTTCTGCGAAGGCATGTAGCGGAAAAGGAATCTGTTGTTGAAAGAACAGAAGCTGAGTACTGTGAATCAAGGTTCGATGTGAAAAAGCTAGTACGGACGTGGAAAATATAAGCCTGCGAAAAAGCAAAAGCGGGTTTCGATGTTTACCAAGTTGCGTTCGGAGAAAATAAGCTCAACAATCTGTCAAGGGCTTTGGAAAGAGCAAAAGCGAAATTCTGATGTTTGCCAAGCTGAGTGCAGAAAAGGAAACGCGGATGACTACCACGCCATTGAAAAAGCGAAGAGCAAGTTTTGATGTTTGCCAAGCTGGGTGCGGAGAAATTAAGCTCGACAGAATGCCAAATGATTTAGAAAGAGCAAAAAAGACTTATAGACGAAAACAATATGACTGGTAGTACACGTAAAAGGGATGTTTTCCGAAATAACCACTTTTAACAATAAAATTTCTTGACATAAGATTAAATATAGAGTATATGATGCGTCGAAGGTTGTTTCTAATTGTCAAAATATAGGTGACTGTATGTATGATACAGAAGAAAGACGGAGAAGAGAAAGCACAAAAGAAAAAGAAATAAGAGAGGCAAAAAAGGAAGGCTTAAAAGCAATAAAGCCTTTTCTTGTATTCCTTTCTTTCGTGTTAGTTGTGCTCATTTCTTATGCTATCATCGGTAAAAGAACAGATACCAGCGGTAACAACCTTACGAATCAAGCCAGTTGGTTTCAAGGTTTTATCAGCAAAATTACAGAAGTTTTTGAAAGCGATAGGGAAATAAATGTACCTTCTACTAGATCAACTAAAAATCAATATAATGGGGATAAAAAACAGTTCAGAGAATGCAAAGAAGATGAAATAAAAGAGTATTTTTTTAAAAAATTACAAGAAGAAGGTCTTTTAAACCCTCCGTCAGACGTAAATATAAACAATAGTTATACGTTCAATAATAATATAATTAATATCAGCGGTTACGACCCGTGTCAACCTAAATCAGGAACTAAATACACATGGATTATAGGGGGGGTGACCATCTTGGTGACTCTTGCAAATCAGAGTATTGACCTAATTGTTAAAATAAAAAAAGAGTTATTAAATGACGATAAAAAGCCAGAGTTGGGGGCTAAAGATAAAACAACAGAAAATCCCGAAGTTACAGCATTGAATAAATGTATGGACGAGATAACAAGTGACAAAAACTTAAAAGATCGTAAAAGAATTTTAGAAAGCAAAGCAATAAGTATCAATGGTGGGTGTGGGTATAAATTCTACTGGAAATTGGACAAAAACGATATATTAATCTGTTTTTACAATAAAATAAAAAACACAGCAAAATTGAAAACATTCCCTTTATGAAGCGGAAAAAATAATCTGAAATATTCGGGGTCAGAGAAATATTCGGGGTCAGAGTAAAATTAAATTCTAGCATGGAAGTCGAATACTGTGCTTTTCCCAGTTTTTATAACTTGGCATTCAACCAGCCAAATTCTTCTTATGCATAGTTTGTTGTGGAGAAAATAAGCCAGTGGTTTGCTAAGTTTCGGATGTGAAACAGGCTGGTTAATTCATGGTTATATTTTAAAACCCATTCATAGAAATTTGTATTCCTATGTGCTATCATTATTATCCATGATAGTGACAATGGATACAAACGTCTTATTAGCAGCACACATAAGTGAATCTGGCGCATCGCATAAAATTCTTCGACTCATCATAAATGAGAGAATTGATCTTGCTTTATCAACGCAAATATTACTTGAATATGATGATGTTCTAAAAAGAGAGGAAATTCGTAAACTTACGAAACTGAATACCGAACAAATTGAAGATGTACTCGATCTATTGGTTCTTTTAGCACAAAAACAAAAAATATATTACAGGCTTAGACCAAATCTGAGGGACGAAAATGATAATCTATTTGTTGAGTGTGCATTTGCTAGTAAGAGCAAATATCTCATTACCTCAAATATTCGTGATTTTAAAGGTGGTGAGCTAAGAGGTTTCGAATTTAAGGCATTAACACCAAAAGATTTCTATCAAATGTGGAGAAAAAATTATGAGTAAAACACAGGTTGTTACTTTAAGAATTCCTGTTGATTTGAAGGCTAGGTTAGAAAATGAAGCGCATATTCAAGGTGTTTCAATGAATAATCTAGCGAACTATCTGCTTACAACACAAATTAGCCAAATAGAGGTGCTTTCAGCTATTGAGGCAAGAATACCTAGAAAAAATATTTCCTCTTTAAAAACCAAAGTTAATAAGGTGCTTGATTCAGTGCAAAAAAATTATGATATACCTGAGTGGGATAAAGTGCATTAGAATGGTATTGTATCTAGG
>JAZGGE010000340.1:0-5836 GCA_036480195.1 Methylococcales bacterium | reverse complement strand
TTCGCGAAGTACGTCGTTGTAGAACCTTGAAAGAGATGACTCTTCCTGCGGTTCTGCACCTAGCCCTTCACGAAAATATACCCACTCAAAACGGGCATTCTTGAACGCGAAAGGTATATAATATTATCATTTACAGAGCGGAATATTGGCCTGTCAAACTTCGAATTTTACCATCGAAACTCTGCTTTCCGAAAATGTCGAGCTGGCATCCCCGCCGGAGGTGTTTTTAAAAGTCAGTGAAATTATTGATGATCCGACAAAAAATGCAAAAGATGTCGGTGTCATAATAGAAAATGACCCCGGTTTAACTGCAAGACTGTTGAAAATAGTCAACAGCGCTTTCTTTGGTTTCTCTTCGAAAATTACGTCGCTTCCCCATGCCATCACAATCGTTGGAGCGCAAGAAATCCGAGATCTTGTATTAGCAACTCTGGTCGTTAGTCGCTTCTCTTCACATCCCAATAATCTAATATCAATGCGGGATTTCTGGAAGTCCAGCGTCTATATTGCGTTACTCGCAAAGATAATGGCAAATCTCCATCCGAAAAGTAGACAGCTCGGTGCTGTTTTTACCTGTGGATTATTACACAATATAGGCCGTCTTATTACCTATAATCGCATTCCTGATTTAGCAAAAGCCGCTTTGATTGCCGCTGAATCTAATCGTATCTCCGAGGATGAGGCAGAAAGACAAATTATCGGTTTCGATCATTACCAGGTTGGCGCCCAACTGGCCAGCATTTGGTTACTACCACAGGTGATCATTGATAGCTTAACATTTCATCAAGAACCGGACAGATCTTCTCACCATGCGACCGAAACCGCCATCGTTGCTGTTTGCCACCATATAGTGAGCATGGACGCACTCACTTTAGAAAATGCCGAGCAGGCGATCAGCCAATATGCTGCGGTTTGGGAGCTAACAACCTTGGACATATCAATCTTGGAAACCGTTGTTGACGAAACAAATATCCAGTTTAATGAAGCCTTTAAGCTGATATTCTGACTTTTCTACAATTTATGTTCAGAGCTTGTTTTGACATCTTGTGAAGAAGCTTTAGCCACCGATATTGTGGCTAAAGCTTCTTCATTTAATGGAAAATACCCGGGTGCCAAGACGGGTGAAAAAAGGGGCCACTTGGCCCCTTACTTAATGGCTTCTATGAAGTTACACTAATCTTTTTCGGCTGCACCGACGGCTTTTTCGGAATCGTAACTTCCAGCACACCATGATTGCTTTTTGCTAGGATCCCGTCTGCATCGGCTGTATCCGGAAGGGTAAAACGGCGGTAAAATGAACCATAGGTTCGCTCAACCCGCTTGTAGCCTTCCTTTTCTGTTTTCGCTTCGGTTTTTTTCTCGCCTTTTATGGTTAACACCCCATCATCCATACTGACTTCAATCTCTTCGGGTGGCACACCGGGCAAATCCACGTGTAACACATAACATTCCTGTTGTTCCTTGATATCCACTTGCGGCGCCCAATCAGCGGTGACTGCCGTACTGTCATTCGCACTCGGTTCAACATTCCGCTCCAACTCTTTTTGTAACTGGCTTATTAGACTCCAGGGTTCGTATCTTACAAGGGCCATGATTGCCTCCTAACTATTGATTAACGTTAATCAATATATGGAGGTACTTTAAAATATTTCAAGCCCTCGTCCCCAAGAATTGAAAAATCATAATAGTAGATGTATCCATGGCAAAAGAAATATACTAGTACTCCGTCAATGTTGTTATGACGAGTATAGGGAGTTGAGAAATGGTTAGCTGTTAGGCGCACGAGTGCATAGCAAGCTAATTCAAACGAGTGCAACAACGCAGATGGCTGCTTATCGGCTGACTATACCCGTCAATACAATGTTGACGGAGTACTAGGAGCCAATCCAACGAATAATTTAAAGGCCGACTTTCAGTGACCAACGTAGATTATTATACCGACTCAGATATTGAAATGATGCGTTCATTGATACAACGCATCGCTACCGGCCCTGAAATGAGTAAAAGTATTCGAAGAGAAGAAGCCCGGGAAGGCATGAAGCTCATTCTGGAAAACCGTGTCAGTAAAATTCATGCCGCCATCTTTCTGATCTCTTTACGTATGAAACGAGAATCAGACGAAGAAAACCTGGGGATATTGGAAGCCTTTCAGCAGGCAACAACCCCGTATGTAGCGCCCACGGATCTTGTCGTGGACATCGCAGACCCCTACGATGGATACTTGCGCTCCCTACCCTCCTCCCCATTTTTGCCAGCAGTCCTTGCCGCTTGCGGTGTCCCAACTATCTGCCATGGCCTCGAACTAGTTGGCCCCAAGTTTGGCGTAACCACCAGACGAGTCTTGCAAGAAGCTGGAATAGAAATAAATTTGCAGCCAGATAAAGCTATCAAGCGACTGGAAAAACCAAATATTGGTTGGTGCTATATAGATCAACAGGTACTCTGCCCTCAATTGCATGATCTTATCGAGCTGAGAAACTTAATGGTGAAACGCACTTGCATTTCAACTATTGAAAATTTAACTGCCCCCATCCGAGGCCGCAAGACTACCCATTTGTTGACAGGCTACGTCCATAAAGCCTACCCTAGAGTCTACGCATTACTTGCCCAGCACGCGGGATATGATGGAGCCTTGATTGTAAGAGGAAGTGAGGGTGGCGTAATCCCGTCGTTAAGACAATCCGCGACTTGCTTCAGCTATAGAAGAAACGGAAGCCTTTATGAACATCGATTCAATCCTGCTGATCTTGCCATCGCCAGCAATACCATATCAGTTCCTTTACCAGAATCACTTGCCAAAATTCAAAACCAATCAGATAAACTAGAGAGTATCGCTAAAAAAGCCGCCCACCAAGGCCTGCAAGCCTTAGAAAGTCAGCCCGGCCCAACCAAGGACAGTCTTATCTATGGTGCAGCGACTGTACTGTGGCACATCGGTTTTAATGACTCCTTAACTTCTGCCGCTGAAGTCGCAAGGGATGCCATAGATTCGGAGAAAGCAATGAATTGCTTTCTAGGGCATTGATTCCTTTATCTCTTAGTGAATCCCGATTAGGATACTCTATAAACGTGGAAAGTATATTTTCCGTTAAAAACCACTTGAACCGACAAGCAAATTCTTGATAGATTTAGTAGGACTTTATTGCAACCTAAAAAGGTGATAAATATGACTCGCATCGCTTTCTTCACTGTAAAAATCATTGTCTTGATATTAGTTTCATTGCCCGGTGCGATTGCCGCCGAACTAACTCGCGACCAAGTTCTCGAACTATTGGAAAAAGCCACCAAAGATAAACCTGCCGACCTTAGGCGCAAGGATCTCCAAGGCATTGATCTTTCCAATATCGATTTCCGCGACAGAGCAGATTTATGGGGTGCCAACCTGAAAAATTCCAATTTTAGTGGTAGCAACCTTTCTGGACTCAACTTAGACCTTACCATCATGACGAAGATTAATTTATCCGGGGCTAAACTGGTTAATACCAGTCTATTCGGGATTCATATGGGGCAGGCGAATCTTTCCAACGCGGATTTGCGAGGAAGCCGGGTTATAGCGACTCTGGATAGGGCAGACTTATCAAACGCCAATATACAAAATGCTCGTTGGGGCGTCGATGTTAAAAATCAGCCGATGGGTCAAATGCGGGTTAGCCTAAAAAACACTAATTTAACAGGTGCTGATCTGACCGGCGCAGATCTCAATAGAGCCATGATGCATTTTGCTAATCTTACCGGCGCAAATCTCAGCGGGACAAACCTCTTCCGAGGCGATATGCTTGGCGCAAATTTTACCGACGCAAATTTAAGTAAAGCTGATTTATCTGAAGGAAAACTCGCCGATTCGATTATGACGAATGCAGATTTAAACGGTACGCTACTGAAAAACATAAAGGGGAAAGAAGACATTCAAGGGCTAGAAGAAAGCCGAAATATAGACAAGGCTAAATTCTAATAATTTTTCATTCGAATCCCTGAGACTCTCTGAGAATAGAAAACCTACTCCGGAAAAACCAATTTGAGTCAGATTTTCCGATCATTTTCATTAAATAGCTTACTATTCACCTCTAATAATCGAAAAATCTGACTCAAAATAAGTTCCCCTCGCTACGATTTCCATTCTCAGACAACCTCCTAGTGTCATTTACGCAACAAATTGGATTATGTTTTATATTTATATTTTACAATACGTTATAATCATATCCTCAGCCTGACATTTAAAAATCTAATAGAATTTGCAGATTTTTTACAACAAACCCTTTATTCCGTGCGGACTTGGCAGTAAAATAGAGAAGCGAGAGGAGTTTAGATAAATTATTATATTTCTGTATTTAGATTATGAGGGAGAATAGATTATGAAAAAAATAACAACCTTAATCGGAGTTTCCGCCATACTTGGTGGTTGCGCAAGTATCGCACCTACCGATGTAAGTCAGGTAGAGAACGACATCAACCTGGCGCAAGGAGGCACCGGAACTTTCGGAGAATATGTACTACATGCGCAAAAAGCTGACTGTGATGCTGCCTCCGCCCAACAACACCTGGATATAGCTAAACGCTATGACGGACAGTTGTTAGGCTCATCCGCATCCCATCTTGCCGAAGCTCAGGTAGCGGCTCAATCCGCATTGGGGCATCGCAGAGAAGCTGACGCAGTCTTGGCAGGTCTTCAGAATTCCTGGGACAATAAGTTGGCCGCTTTGGAGGCCAGAGTTGCAGCCAACGAAGGAATGCTGAATCGCCATCACGATAAAATGACTATCTCCAACGCACCAACCGGAACAGCAATCCGTATGGATGGAGTTCAATTTGCGTTTAATAGCAATTCGCTAACTAGCGAGTCAGAAGCCTATCTTGATGGCGCTGTTCCTGAAATCCTCGAGCGCGGCCCTAATGCAAAGCTCGAAGTCGCAGGTCATTCTGATAATACCGGCAGCCGGGAGTATAACATCAGCCTCTCGCAACAAAGGGCCGACGCAGTGCGTGATTACTTGGTTTCTCGCGGCGTTTCAGCAGAAAATATCAGCGCTACGGGCTATGGACCCGATAGCCCAGTGGCGGACAATTCCACAAAAGAAGGCCGCGCTCTAAACCGTAGAGTGGAATTAGTACTAAACTAAGGCATCAAGCTCAAGCTTCACTAGCAGAAAAAGCGATGGACTGTACAAACGGTACCATCGCTTTTTTTTATCTTTTGCTTGTGTAGCACTTAGCCTTGGATAGTCACCTAGGAGACTGTCCGAGAATAGAGAACCTAATTCGACGAATAAGATCGAAGAATCTGACTAAAAGGACTTTACGCAGTTGGTTCGCTATTCTCGGACAGCGTCCTGACAGCAAGTCTAATTCATGAGTGCAACAACCCAGATGACCACTTAGTCTGCCCCGGGTTGTTTCAGTTAACTTTCGTAATTCAAAGAGGTAATCGTGCTTCAAGTCCAATTAAGAACCTTCTCCGCTCTCATATTAGTTGCGATACTCGCGTTACTTCATGGCTCTATCGCTGTTGCCGAAAATTCTAAGGCCGATGCAAAAGAGTTAGTTGACCAGGCGCAAATTTCTTTACGTAATTTTTATTACGATCCAGAAATGAATCGGTTTCGGGACTCTATCGGCAATGCTAAAGGGATTTATATTTGCCCAACACTGTGGCAGGGAGGAATCGGTATTGGCGGTTCTGCGGGTGATGGAATTTTTTTGATTCGCGATAAGGATAGTGGTGAATGGGTGGGCCCAGCATTCTATAAAACGGCAACTGTCAACTTAGGGTTACAACTTGGCGCATCCAAGTCCGAATTAGTTTTGTTAATGATGACCCAACATGGAGTAAACGCCGCCC
>JAZGGE010000339.1:0-19197 GCA_036480195.1 Methylococcales bacterium | reverse complement strand
CTTCTTTCTCTAAAATTTCTGCATCTGAAAATGGTCGATCTTCGATCGATTCCTCGATACTCTCTTTTCCGGGTTCCAGGCGATAACAGAACAGATTGTGTTGTTTGGATTCATTCGATTTCAATTGATGCATCGTATGTTCGAGTTCCGGTAGTCCGGAAAACAAGAGTTGGAACACAGCTTGCCCTTTGGCACGAGGTGTCGCCACTAACAGAAGCGATTCTAGGGTATGAGGCTCTAACTCGTGGGCATCGTCGATAATGAGAACGGTATGTATATTCGTCGACTTAGCGGTATGTAGAAATTTATTGAGTAACAGGACTTTATCCAGAAAGTCCAAATTGGATCTTTCCAGCTTAAGTTCATCGCATAAACTATCAATGATGTCGTCGAAACTTGCCGGTCTGGATCTGACTTTGGGATAGACGAATTTGAACTGAGAGCCTAAATCACTTTCGATTTCATGCAGTAGAAACGTTTTTCCAGTGCCGGTAGCCCCAACTAGTAGCAGAATACCCTGCTTGTGTTGTATTTTGCTGATAAACGCTTTGCTGATTGATTCGTAAGCAGTGTTTTTGTAGAATGAGCCCAGTTCAGGGTATGAATCGACGGAATCTTCTTTGAATTCGGTATTGTTGGCGAACATTGCTTAAACTCCACTTAAAATTATCAGTCTAAGAAAAGCCGCCCGGTCGCAGCTTTACAATATGTTTCAGCGCATTCACTACCCCTCTTTGTAAGGGGGAGGATATCTCTATAGTCCTTATTAGTATTTGGATTCGAACTAAAGAGGGTTTCAAGGGAGCAAAATATTACACAAGCTGTAATCAAAAGACTACAATTAATTATACACTAAATTTGCTTTTAACAGTTGGGCGTAATGGAATAGCTATTAGGAGTAATTGAACTTCGTGGCAAATTAGCACTCTCATGCGAAGAGTGCTAAAATAGCAAGTATGTTTTATAAGGGAGAGTTTTCTATGAATGCCTTAGCAATGACGTTTAATCCTGCTGTTGGTTCGTTTGATGCCTATATTGGGGCGATAAGCAGCCAAGAGAAACTAAGCGCGGAAGAAGAACATCGACTGGCGGTGCGTTTCCGTGAATCTGATGATCTGGAAGCAGCGCGCAAGTTAGTAATCTCCAACCTTCGATTTGTTGCCCATATTGCTCGTGGCTATTCGGGGTATGGTTTGCCTTTGCCGGACTTGGTGCAGGAGGGAAACATTGGCCTAATGAAAGCCGTCAAGCGTTATGATCCATCCGTTGGAGTACGGTTGGTTTCTTTCGCTGTGCATTGGATCCGGGCAGAAATTCACGAATTTGTGATTCGCAACTGGCGCATTGTTAAAATTGCGACAACAAAGCCGCAACGAAAGTTATTTTTTAACCTGCGGAAGTCCAAAAAACACACCGGATGGTTGACTCAAGACGAAGCGGTAGTTGTTGCCGAAGATTTAGGAGTTGATCTTAAGGCGGTTTTTGAAATGGAACGACGCCTGGATAATTATGATATGACCTTCGATTTAACATCGGACGATCAGGATGATCGAGCATCTTCAGCGCCAGCAGGTTATTTGAAAGAAGAAAATGCTGATCCTGCCAAGCTGGTTGAAATGGCTGACTGGGATAATCACGAACACGAGAACCTCCAAAATTCATTGGAAACACTTGATGATCGTAGTCGTGACATTCTTGCTAGCCGTTGGTTGAGTGACAAGAAAGCGACTCTTCACGAGTTGGCGGATCGTTACGGTGTTTCTGCGGAACGGATTCGGCAATTGGAAAAGAATGCCATGGCGAAGCTTAAGACTGTGTTAGTTGCGGTGTGATGTTTTGCTGGAGAACTCTGTTAGTACTTCGAATATAAATATACTTTCGTGCTCAAGAATGCCGGCGTTTTGAGTGAGTGGATTTTCGTAAAGGGCTAGGCGTAGAACGGCAGGAAGAGTCATCTCTTTCAAGGTTATACAACGACGCTCGCGAATAGATGGGCGCGAGAGGCATAAGTACCTCGGCATAATTAATTTAAGACTTTGCTTGTCTTTTTTCTCATCTTCTGCGTTGCAAAAACAGTTATATAGTACACTATGCGCCTGTTTCTGCGCCTTGAAGATGAAAAAAATCCTGCACAAAACTGTCAAATTAATTATGCTCTGGTACTTACATTCTATTCAAATAAAAAAACGGAGACCAATGGCCCCCGCTTTTTTAAATCCGCGAACCTGACTTATCCAACGAATGGGCTTAACAGGCCAGCAACCGAATTAGAGTTATATTGATCAGCAAATTTGTTGTTGCTGATAAATTGAATTCCTTTGCCATTAGCAGCATTTGTGTAATCTGCCTGATTCAAAAGATTGCTCTGCATCGTTGGGATTTCTGCGGCGCCGGCGATGGGTGTCACTTTGTTGTATAGCTGTGGTGACAGGAAATTAAAGGCACCGGGGAAGCCGCTCATATATTCTGCATTTCCTCCTCGAACATCTGCCATAGCATCACGATCTATTTCTGTGTCTATTGCCAAATCTTTAATTGATAATGTAGTCATTTTCATTTCTCCTGAGTTTATATTTAATGAAGAAGTAGTCTTCGGTGTTGGTTAATGAGCAATTTTTTGTCTCACTCAGGATAATGCAGTCTCTGTGCCAAGCATGATTATACGGACTAAAATAGTTTGTAACTGTATGTTATTAACTAGATAATAATCTATTTTTGGAAGACAGAATTCGAGTAGGTTTTGAGGCGAGGTTAATTATGTCCTTAATAAAGCAACACTTCGTGGGTGATTAGTTTGTTATTTTTATAATTCTATGTTTCTGAATCTGATTTCTACAATTTTGGTGGGACAGCGCATGGGAATTATCACTCTATCCATCAAACAAAAGTTGAAGGCTTCCTCGGTGATCTTTCTGTCTTTGGCCCCAATTTTAGCCAACTTATTCATGTAGAGTAAAACCGACCTTTATTGTGACTTGCCAGTGTGCTACTTTTCCCTGATCGATATGGCCGCGTGTTTCGATAACTTCAAGCCAGCGCATGTCGTGAATGGTTTTAGATGCTTTGGCAATGGCGTTTTCGATAGCTTGCTGTATGCTTTCGTATGATGAGCCGGTCAGTTCGATCTTTTTATAGGTATGTTCTGTCATGACTATCTCCTGTTTTGGTGGCATAAAGTTTATGGTTCCCTCTGAACAGGGCTATGACGAAGAGCCCGTGGTTGTTTTCAATCCGTATTATAGTGTCCTCTAAAAACTAAATCATATAATATACCTCTCGCGTCCAAGAATACCCATTTTCAGTGCGCATTTTTTCGCGAAGAGGGTCGTTGTATAACCTTGAAAGAGATGACTCTTCCTGCGATTCTACGCCTAGCCCTCCACGAAAATCTAACTACTCAAAATGGGCATTCTTGAACGCGAAAGGTATATATGGACAGTCAATAAGCTTCCGGGGAGCTGCCCATTGTAAAGTGATTGTCGAGTCGACCGTCAAGCCACGAACAATAGATGATGAGTAACGGAGATGAATAGATGATAGAGATTAAAATCAACAATTGTGCAGAGATCGCAAAGTCAAAGAGCGTTATTGCGAAACTGCTTCCACATTCAGTATTACAAGGAATGGTTGAAAAAGCCGTTGCAAAAAAGGTCGAGGAAAGGCTGGCTCAAGAAGGGCTTGAAGCGGTTGTTGTCGTTTCTAAACAATAATCTCGCATAGGAACCTGCATTAAGTAACTTCCGAAACTGACTTATCTTTTTGTCCCGTTTCAGTATTAGTAAAAGAGTTACAAAGCTTGCTTTGCGCCTCCTTTCCTGCCTTGAACTGGAACAAAATTCCTACGCTACTTCCGAAAGTTATTTAATTCCGGCTCCATAGCTCTAGGAATTAATGATAATATAATTAGTTCCCTAACGCCCTGACTGAAGCAACAATGGAGGCAACAGATTTTAAACGAATCCGAGTAAAAATATGTGGGTTTACTCGAGTTCAAGATGCTCAAATGGCAGCTTTGATGGGCGTGGATGCGGTGGGATTGGTTTTTTATTCTCCGAGTCCCCGTAATGTCTCGGTTGCCTCTGCGCTGGAAATCGTCCGGGCGTTACCTCCTTTCGTTACTAAGGTCGGGCTGTTTGTCGATCCTGAATACGACGAGGTCGAAACAATATTAGACCAGGTTTCCATTGATTTGATTCAATTTCACGGCGATGAAACGGCGGACTTTTGTGGTGGTTTTAGTAAGCCCTACCTAAAAGCGATAAGAATGCAGGATGGAATTGAATTGGAACAGGAAGCGGCGCACTTTTCCAATGCGGTGGGTTTGTTGCTGGATGCTTATCACCCTGATGTCCACGGGGGTACTGGTCTTTCCTTCGATTGGAATCAAGCGGCGAAGGCATTGGATCTTCCTATTATTTTGGCTGGGGGACTGACATCCGGGAATATCAGACGAGCAGTTTCAATCTCCAATCCTTATGGCGTGGATGTCAGCAGTGGGGTAGAGTTTGCGAAAGGTAAAAAAGATCTTAATAAAATGGCGGCTTTTATGAAAGAGGTAAATGATTTTGAACGCACAAGCTGAACGTAGTTCGCCTCCCTATAATCTACCGGATGACAATGGCCATTTTGGCCCCTATGGCGGTATGTTCGTGGCAGAGACCTTAATGTTTCCCCTTAAGGAGCTGACCGATGCGTATCATCGGTATATAAAAGATCCAGAATTTATAGCCGAACTGGATGATGATTTGAAGCATTATGTGGGGCGTCCTTCTCCTATTTATTATGCGGAAAGGTGGAGCCGCGAACTCGGTGGCGCTCAGATTTATCTGAAACGTGAAGATCTGAATCATACTGGCGCCCACAAAGTGAATAATACAGTGGGTCAGGCACTTTTAGCCAAACGCCTTGGAAAGAAACGGGTAATCGCTGAAACAGGTGCGGGACAGCATGGTGTTGCCACGGCGACTGTGGCTGCCCGTTTGGGGCTTGAGTGTGTTGTTTTTATGGGAGAAGTGGACATTGAACGTCAGGCACTCAATGTCTATCGCATGAAACTTCTTGGTGCGGAAGTTGTTCCAGTGACATCGGGTTCGAAAACGCTTAAAGATGCAATGAACGAAGCGCTCAGGGACTGGGTGACTAACGTGGACGATACCTTTTATATTATCGGCACGGTTGCCGGACCTCATCCTTACCCCACAATGGTGCGGGAATTTCAGGCGGTAATAGGTCGTGAAGCCCGACAGCAAATGCAGGAGAGAGTAGGACGTCTGCCTGATGCCTTGATTGCCTGTGTGGGTGGTGGTTCCAATGCCATCGGATTATTCTACCCCTTTATTGATGACAAACAGGTGAAAATGATCGGTGTGGAAGCAGCGGGGGATGGTATTGAAACAGGCCGTCATGCGGCGCCGCTATGTGCCGGAAAACCCGGAGTATTACACGGAAACCGAACCTATCTGATGCAAGATGAAGATGGCGAAATCATTGAAACCCATTCGATTTCCGCAGGTTTAGACTATCCAGGCGTAGGGCCGGAACATGCCTGGCTTAGGGATACTGGTCGGGCTGAATATGTCAATATCACTGATAAGGAAGCCCTTCAGGGTTTTCATGCTTTAACCCGAATGGAAGGTATTATTCCGGCGCTGGAATCTAGCCATGCTTTAGCATATACCTTGAAACTGGCCCCACAGATGAATCCGGATGAAATAATTTTAATTAATGTTTCCGGTCGGGGTGACAAAGATATACATACTGTTGCAAATTTTGAAGGTATTAAGCTGTGAGCCGATTGAACGATACTTTTGAGCGCCTTGCCAAGTCAAGTCGCAAGGCGTTAATCCCTTTTATTACCGCCGGAGATCCCAACCCCGAGTTTACGGTTCCAATGATGCATGCCATGGTTGAGGCGGGGGTAGATATTATCGAGTTAGGGATACCGTTTTCCGATCCCATGGCGGATGGTCCCGTTATTCAAAAGGCGAGTGAACGAGCGCTTAAACATAATACCAGCCTTACAAAAGTACTTGCTATGGTTGCTCAATTTCGCGATAAGGATTCAGATACGCCAGTTGTTTTGATGGGATATCTCAATCCTATTGAATGTATGGGATATCAAACCTTCGTTGAGTCTGCGAAGGAAGCGGGTGTTGATGGTGTTTTAACCGTGGATCTTCCGCCTGAAGAATGTTTTGACATTACAGAGCTGTTTGAGCAGGCTGGTTTGGATCTTATCTTTCTGCTGGCACCAAACAGTATGGACGAACGGATAAAGAGTGTTAGTGCAATTGGACGGGGTTACCTTTATTATGTCTCGCTAAAGGGGATTACCGGCGCATCCCACTTACAGGTAGATGATGTTGAAGATAAACTGGCGCAGATTCGAAAACAAACTGAAATGCCTATTGCTGTTGGCTTCGGTGTAAAAAATGCCGAGACTGCAGCTAAGGTATCGAGTATCGCTGATGGTGTCATTGTCGGTAGCGTGCTGGTTAGTAAGATTGAGGCGGCACCCGATCAACCGGAAGTCATCCAGGCTGATATTGTTCAGCTATTAAGGGAAATGCGACTAGCAATGGATTTGATCTAACCTGACTATATTTTATCCGCTACACAGGGATGGGTGTTCAGGATAGATTTATCGATGAACCCAGACGTCACAAGAGGTTAAGTTAAATGAGTTGGTTTCAAAAACTCGTACCGTCCAAGATTCAAACCAATACTTCGAAGAAAAATACAGTTCCCGAAGGTTTGTGGAATAAATGCCCCAACTGCGATGCAATTCTGTACCAGTCGGAGCTTGAACGAAACTTTGAGGTTTGTCCCAAATGCGCCCACCATATGCGCATTAACGGTCGCAAACGGCTCCATATTTTCCTGGATGTTGAGAATCGGCAAGAGATTGGTGGGGAACTAAAACCCGTCGATACCCTAAAGTTTAAAGACAGTAAAAAATATAAAGACAGAATTACGCAAGCCCAGAAAAAAACTAAGGAATCGGATGCTTTGATTGTTGTCAAAGGCCAACTTCAGGGACGGGATATTGTCGCGGCATCTTTTAATTTCGAGTTTATGGGGGGGTCGATGGGTTCAGTGGTTGGAGAGCGTTTTGTCCGCGGAGCAAATCTTGCCTTGGAACATAAAATTCCATTTATTGTTTTCTGCGCCAGTGGCGGTGCCCGCATGCAGGAGTCTCTTCTTTCCTTGTTCCAAATGGCAAAAACCAGTGCGGCTTTGGCCAGGCTTTCCGATGCCGGGGTGCCGTTTATTTCTGTTATGACCGATCCAACTATGGGTGGAGTTTCAGCAAGTTTAGCAATGTTAGGTGATATTAACATCGCCGAACCCAATGCATTGATTGGTTTCGCGGGGCCTCGCGTAATAGAGCAAACAGTGGGTGGAACATTGCCGGAAGGATTTCAACGTAGCGAGTTCCTGTTGGATCATGGTGCCATTGATATGATTGTTGACCGTCGGGAGATCGGCGATAAGATATTCAGTCTGCTATCCATCTTGATGTCTTCAATTGATCGGGAGACACCGACAAAGCCTTTAGTCAAGACTGTGAGCAAGAAAAACACGAAGGGTTCCGAAAAAACCTCTCAGCAGGGCGTTCCGGCTCCTGATTAGACATTCTCGGGCAGCTTACTAGCCATGCGATTTAATAGCTTATCCGAATGGCTTAACTGGCAGGAGTCATTTCATCCGAAAACGATAGATTTGGGGCTTGATCGAGCCAGGAAAACATTTAGGGAAGTGCTTCATGATCGTGTGCTTCCATTTACTATTACAGTAGGCGGTACTAACGGAAAAGGGTCTTGCGTCGCGTTATTGGAAACGATGCTTGGGATCGAAGGCTATCGGGTGGGATCGTATACTTCGCCTCATATTCTTCAGTATAACGAACGAATAAGGGTGAATGGCAACCCTGTAGAAGACGATGCTATTTGCCAATCGTTCGATCGGATCGATAACGCTCGTGGTAATGTCTCTCTAAGTTATTTTGAATTCAGTACCCTTGCTGCGCTCGATATTTTTTCTCGTTGTCGGTTGGATGTCCAAATTCTGGAAGTAGGTTTGGGTGGGCGGCTCGATGCGGTCAATATTGTCGACCCGGATAGTGTTATCATTTCGAGTATCGGCATTGATCATATTGATTGGTTGGGCCAGGATCGGGAAATGATTGGTTTTGAAAAGGCTGGCGTGTTCCGTCCGGGTGTACCTGCTATTATCGGTGATCCGAACCCGCCAGACTCCTTATTGAAAAGTGCGGAGGAACAAAATACCCTTCTTTATCAGATGGGGCGGGATTTTTCTTTTCAGCGTGATGAATCATCCTGGAGTTGGTATGGCCATACTCGGTCTAGAAAAAATTTGCCTATACCAGCGCTTCATGGCGAACATCAATTTTTTAACGCTTCTGCGGTGTTACAAACTCTTGACGTTATTCAGAACGAGCGTCCGGTATTAGATAATGCCATCAGACAAGGGCTTTCGAAAGTTAGTCTACCTGGTCGATTCCAGTGGATACCTGGGGAACCTTCCATCGTTTTGGATGTTGCTCACAATCCGCAGGCGGCTGTCGCACTTGCCAACAGCCTTGAGGAGTTTGTTGTCGACAGACAAATTCATGCAGTTTTTTCGGTAATGGGAGACAAGGATATAAAGGGCATTGTCAACCCTATGAAGTCTATCATTACTCATTGGTATATCGCTCCATTACCGACACCGCGTGGCGCGGATCCTGCCTGCATCGTTCAAGCTATTGTTGATTGCAAGATAGAGCGGTCTAAAGCTACAATATACGGTGAATTCAGGGAAGCCTTGAGTGCGGCCAAGACTGCCAGTGGAAAAGATAGCTTAGTCGTTGTCTTTGGTTCATTTTTCCAGATTTCCGAATATGTTGCTATCGATGATTCAGGCGTAGTATGAATCAACAACTAAAAGAGCGGTTAGTCGGCGCGGCTATCTTAAGTCTCCTTGCAGTACTTTTTCTTCCCCTGATTTTTGACGAACGTATAAAATCATTAGAGGTGGGTACAGCGAACATAAAAAAATCTCCTTTTGATGAAGTTAGGGATTCTGGAAAAACCGACAAGGCAACTAAAAATATTGAGGTTCCCGAAGAACGTGTTTTAAATCACCGAGCGCAATCTGTCAGAGAGGAGCTACTATCGGGAAATCAGTCAATATGGGTTATTCAAGTCGGGAGTTTCTCTGCGGAAGACAATGCGACGGCATTACGTCGCCAAATTAGAAAAGCAGGTTTTTCGGCTATTATTCAGGATAGTAACGGGAAGGGAGGGGCCATTTATCGGGTTCGTATTGGCCCTTTTTTGAGGCGTCCCGAGGCCGAAAAATCGCTAATGCAGTTACAAAGTAAGTTAGGCTTGAAAGATGGCATTATTCTTTCGTTTTCAAACCAAAATGAGTGATCATTTTGTTGCCCCGCAGAGAGTGTGCGCAACCTATTGTGATTTGATAGAATTCCGATATTGGCAAACCTTATGGCATCCCATCATATGATCTGGATTGACTACACAATTCTCGCGCTAGTTGCCCTTTCCGCGATCGTAGGGCTATTTCGGGGGTTTATTCGTGAAGCGTTTTCTCTATCCAGCTGGGGGATCGGTATATGGGTGGGTGCAACTTTCAGTCGACAACTTTCCGGGTATCTTGAGTCCTATGTAACATTCGCTCCCTTACGCCTGGGTGTGGCTTTTTTGTGCCTGTTCCTGATCGTCTTAGTATTAGGTAGTATGGCAGGTTATTTAGTGGCACAACTGGTGAATAAAACTGGACTCACAGGTTCTGACCGATTTCTCGGATTGTTTTTTGGTATAGGGCGCGGAGTTTTGGTTGTTGGTCTAATTATCATGCTTGCAGGTCTAACGCCTTTGCCGGAATCACCCTGGTGGCGAGAGTCTCAATTGATAGCACCTTTTCAATCAATGGTTTTTTGGTTGCGGGATCAACTTCCCGCTGGTGTAGTAAGCTAAGGAACTGGAAATAAATAAATTGTACATTATGGCGCAGAATTTTTGTTTGTGTTCATTCGTATCGCAACGGGCGCATAACTGGCTACGTAACTGTTGCTATACGAATGAAGACGGACAAAAAGGCAAGCTAAAATGTATTAGTTATTTATTTTCGGTTCCTAAGGACGGTGAGATTTATAACATCCAGTCAGTACGGGTCTCACCGATCATCTTCTGGGTTTCGAAGTTATATAGCTTGCTAATTATGTATAGTCTATTCAGTATAAATAAAGCATGTGTGGTATCGCTGGCATAGTTTCCCATAGCAACGTCAATCAAGAGCTTTACGAGTCCCTGACCGTCCTGCAACATCGGGGTCAAGATGCTGCCGGAATTGTGACGTGTGAGGGAGATAGGCTGAATTTACGCAAGGATAATGGTTTGGTCAGGGACGTGTTTCGAACCCGGCATATGCTTCAATTGGTAGGAAAAATGGGCATCGCTCATGTGCGGTATCCCACTGCAGGATGTTCCAGTAGTGCCGAAGCACAGCCGTTCTATGTAAATTCTCCTTATGGTATTACTTTGGCTCATAATGGTAATTTAACTAATACTGAGAAACTGAAGAAAGAATTGTTTCTGGAAGATCAACGCCATATCAATACAAATTCAGATTCGGAGATTCTGTTAAATATTTTCGCCCATGAATTACAACGATTAGGTAAGCTACGGCTTGATGTGGAAGATGTCTTCCGCGCTGTATCCGTGTTGCATGGCCGCTGTCGTGGTGCTTATGCCGTCGTCGCAATGATAACGGGGTTTGGGATTTTGGCCTTCAGGGATCCTTTTGGGATTCGTCCTGTTGTAGTGGGAAAAAGGACATCGAGCCTTGGTACGGAATATATGGTCGCATCGGAGAGTGTTGCGCTGGATGTGCTGGGATTTGAATTGATTCGGGATATCAAGCCTGGCGAAGCCGTGTTTATCGATAAAAAGGGCACGTTCCATATTCAGCAATGTGCCAAAAATCCGATCCATTCACCCTGTATTTTTGAATACGTTTATCTGGCTCGTCCCGATTCAATAATTGATGATATCTCAGTGTATAAATCCCGGTTGCGTATGGGAGAAAAACTGGCTGAGAAAATATTGAGGGAACGACCTGACCACGATATTGATGTGGTCATCCCCATTCCTGATACCAGCCGTACCTCGGCTTTGCAACTTGCCAATCGGCTCGGTACAATTTACCGCGAGGGCTTTATCAAGAATCGTTATATTGGCCGTACTTTTATTATGCCCGGGCAAACCCTCAGAAAAAAGTCGGTGCGGCAGAAATTGAATGCTATATCGCTAGAGTTCAGAGGCAAGAATGTCCTTCTTGTTGATGATTCTATTGTGCGGGGAACTACATCCCAACAAATCATCCAGATGGCGCGAGACGCAGGCGCTAAAAACGTTTACTTTGCTTCCGCTTCACCTCCGGTTCGTTACCCAAACGTTTATGGGATTGATATGCCCTCTGCAACTGAATTGATTGCCCATAATCGCAGTGAAGAAGAGATACGACAAGAGTTGGGTTGTGATTGGCTAATCTATCAAGATTTGGATGATTTGATAGAATCTGTCCGTCAAGGTAATCCGTCTATCAAGAAGTTCGATACTTCTTGCTTCACCAGCAATTATGTTACCGGAGATGTAACCAGGACGTACTTAAAACATATTGAAGATCAAAGAAATGATCAAAGTAAAGCACAACGAAGTGTCAATACTAACGTTATCGATTTGTACAATTCAGCTTAGAATGCCGACAATATTCCATGAGTGACTTTGACTGGGAGTCGTGTGGTTCCGAGACCCGTCAAGTACGAGCAGGTCAAGTAAGGACATCCGAAAACGAACACAGCGACCCGATATTTGCTACATCCAGCTATGTCTTTAAAGATGCAGCAGATGCGGCTGCCCGTTTTTCTGGGCAGGTCCCTGGAAATATCTATTCGCGATTTACGAACCCCACCGTAAGGACGTTCGAACAGCGGCTTGCAGATATGGAGAGGGGTGAACGAGGGTTAGCCCTGGCTTCCGGAATGGCTGCAATATCTGCAATTGCTTTTGGGCTATTGAAAGCAGATGATCATGTTGTTTCTTCCCGCAGTGTATTTGGAAATACTGTGCTGTTATTTCAGAATTTTCTTAGCAAATTCGGCGTCAAAACGACTTTTGTCGATCTTACCGATATAGGTGCGTGGGAGGCAGCAATCCAGCCGAACACGCGATTTCTGTTTCTGGAAACACCCTCGAATCCACTTACTGAAATTGCCGATATAAAACAACTGGCAACGCTTGCCCATGACCGGGGTTGTCTTCTTATCGTCGATAACGTATTTTGTACACCCATATTGCAAAGGCCGCTGGAACTCGGCGCAGATCTGGTGGTTCATTCGGCAACCAAATATATAGATGGCCAGGGCCGCTGTATAGGCGGTGCTATTGTTGGGCCAAATGAATTGATCGAAAAAGAAATCTATCCTTTCCTGCGAACTGGTGGACCTTCTATGAGCCCCTTTAATGCCTGGGTGTTTCTCACTGGACTGGAAACCCTGTCAGTCCGGATGCGTGGGCATTGTGAAAACGCATTGGCTTTGGCGCATTGGCTGGAGCAGGAAGCCTGGGTCGAAAAAGTTTATTATCCTGGCCTCCCGTCACACCCTCAGCATGAACTCGCTAAACAGCAGCAGACTGACCACGGCGGTGTGGTCAGTTTTGAAGTGGCGGGGGGAAAAGAAGCGGCATGGAAGCTGATCGATTCTACACAAATGCTTTCGATTACTGCTAATTTGGGTGACGTAAAATCGACGATTACCCATCCAGGCACTACAACTCACGGCAGGCTTTCGCCGGAAGAACGTGATTCTGCAGGAATAAGTGATAGCTTGGTAAGAGTGGCTGTGGGTTTGGAGAACATCAGTGATATTAAAAAAGATCTTCAATCTCTATAACAGACGACACGACAGAAATTTTGATTTCTAGGAAGCTACTCGAAAATAGTGGATTCATTTAACGAAAATAATCGGAAAATCTAGTCAAAAGAGCTTTTCCACAATAGGTTCTCTATTCTCGTGCAATCTACTAGAATTCTAAGATTCTACTTTCACAAAAAAAGGAAAATTTATGAATATAACAATATTTGGTTCTGGCTATGTCGGATTGGTAACTGGCGCATGCCTTGCGGAAGTCGGTAATCATGTGGTTTGTATGGATGTTGATGAAAATAAGATTGCTATGTTAAACCGTGGCGAAGTCCCGATTCATGAGCCAGGTCTCGACGATCTTATTGCCCGGAATATGGCGGCAGGCAGGATCGAGTTTACGACTGACAGCGAGTATGCCGTTAACCATGGTCTTTTTCAATATATCGCCGTAGGTACACCTTCTGATGAGGATGGTTCTGCGGATTTGCAATACGTCCTGGCTGTTGCAAAAAGTATCGGAGAAAAGGCCAATGAATACAAAGTTGTTGTAGATAAATCCACTGTTCCGGTGGGTACGGCGGATAAAGTTCGTGATGAGATTAAGAAACAACTGGATAATCGCAAAAAACACATTGAGTTTGATGTGGTTTCCAATCCGGAATTTCTTAAGGAAGGTGCTGCTATTGATGACTTTATGAAACCTGATAGAATCGTGATTGGTACCGACAACCCCAGAACAACTGAACTACTTCGGGAACTTTATGCGCCTTTTAACAGAAACCGTGATCGGCTTTTTGCCATGGATATCCGTTCTGCGGAATTAACTAAGTATGCGGCGAACGCCCTTTTAGCCACGAAAATCAGTTTTATGAACGAACTTGCAAACCTGGCGGAAGGGCTAGGAGCAGATATCGAAAAAGTACGTATTGGTATTGGCTCTGATCCACGCATTGGATACCAGTTTATTTATCCCGGTTGTGGGTACGGGGGATCTTGCTTTCCGAAAGATGTTCAAGCATTGGAGCGGACAGCGCGGGAAATTGGTTACGAGGCGGATTTACTGAAGGCTGTTGAATCTGTTAATTTTAAGCAAAAAACCACCTTGTTCAATAAAATTTACGCATATTTTGATGGTGATCTGAGCGGGAAAACATTTTCTCTGTGGGGGCTCGCCTTTAAGCCGAATACCGACGATATGCGTGCGGCACCCAGTAGAACATTAATGGAAGCCTTATGGAAGGAGGGGGCGAAGGTCAAAGCACACGATCCAGTCGCCATGGAAGAAGCATCTCGGATTTACAATGGTCGTGAGGATTTTGAGCTCTGTGATACTCCTGAAGAGGCTCTCGAAGGTTCAGATGCATTGGTTATTGTCACTGAATGGAATCTGTATCGGAGTCCGGATTTTAACCTGATTAAAACATCCCTTTCGACACCGGTAATTTTTGACGGGCGTAATGTTTATGAACCGGATATCGTCAAAGATATGGGATTCGATTATTTTGGGGTTGGGCGTGGCGATTCATGTAAACGTCCTGACTAGTGCAATCCAAACAACAGTTGACTGACTGGAAGACTGGAATCATGCATGTTCCGGGACTGCGTGAGGCGCTGTTATTAATATTTTTTGCCTTAGCATTGTTTTTTTTGATTTCATTCGTTACCTTCGGTCTTGATGACAATGGATGGCGACAGATAGGTGCTGGGGAGGCGATTGCTAATTCTGGGGGCCGGGTAGGGGCGTGGCTTGCAGATTTTTGCCTGTCTATATTCGGGGTGATGGCCTATTTGTTCCCGGTAATTTTGGGATATACCGGGATACTAATTTACTCTACAAATCAGCCGGATAATAGAAATTCATGGCTGCTGGTCATTCGATGTCTGGGTTTTGTCATTACCCTTGTTTCTGGTGCAGCGATTGCCTATTTGCATTTTTTGGCACTGCGTCTGGTGCTACCGGAAACTTCCGGTGGAATATTAGGGGAAGTTATTGGCGAAACTGCGGTGGAGTCATTCGGCTTAACGGGGGGGTCGCTTTTTCTACTTGCTGCTGTTCTGGCTGGGATTACTTTGTTTACTGGGTTATCCTGGTTAGGGATTATGGATTTTCTCGGTAAATATGCTCTCATTGGGATTGATCGTGGGTATCGATTTATATCCGGATTTATCGGTAGTTACCAGGATACCAGCGATGCCCGGCGTGATGCTGACCAGCCGGTCATTGTGCACAAAAGAAAGAAAAAAAATAAAACCGTTAAAAAAGTCGAGCCACGATTCGAACCGAATAGTAATTTAGTACCACCACCCAAAAAGGAGAATCCTCCGAAGAAGCGAAAGATTACTGTCACCGAAAAACTGCCACCACTGGACTTGTTAAACGAAAGCCAAGAGCGGATCCGAGGATATTCCAAATCCAAGCTGGAAGAGATGTCGACACAGGTTGAATCGATTCTTGCGGAATTTGGCGTTGTCGTAGAAGTGGTTGAGGTTCATCCGGGGCCGGTTATTACCCGCTTTGAAATCCAACCCGCAGCCGGTGTAAAAGTAAGTAAAATAAGTGGGTTAGCGAAAGATTTGGCGCGTGCACTGTTGGTGTCAAGCGTTAGGATTGTCGAGATTATTCCGGGCAAATCCGTTATCGGTCTTGAAATCCCCAATGACGAGCGGGAAATGGTTACCCTTCATGAAATGGTTGCATCCGCCAATTACGTGAATTCGTCATCGCCGATGACCCTGGTCTTGGGTAAAGATATCAGTGGGAAACCCGTTGTTTCAAATCTTGCCAAAATGCCTCATCTTTTAGTCGCGGGTACTACAGGTTCCGGTAAGTCTGTGGCGGTTAATGCCATGATATTAAGCTTGTTGTATAAATCCACACCCGACGAGGTGCGGTTGATCATGATTGATCCAAAAATGCTTGAGCTTTCAGTCTACGAAGGGATACCGCATTTGTTGACACCTGTGGTCATCGATATGAAAGAAGCGGCCAATGCCTTGCGCTGGTGTGTTGGGGAAATGGAACGTCGTTATCGGTTAATGTCCATGCTAGGTGTTCGCAATCTGGCGGGGTTCAACCAGAAAGTAAAAGAGGCAGTAGCCAATGGATCGCCTATTAAAGATCCGTTGTTTACGGTTGATACTTTACTACCGGAAGATCAGACACCACCCGATTTAACACCATTGCCGAATATTGTCATTGTCATTGATGAATTGGCGGACATGATGATGATAGTCGGCAAAAAGGTAGAGGAACTCATCGCTCGTTTGGCACAGAAGGCTCGAGCAGCAGGACTCCATTTGATCCTTGCAACGCAGAGACCTTCAGTGGATGTGATAACCGGATTGATTAAGGCGAATATTCCTACCCGTATCGCATTCCAGGTGTCATCCAAGATAGATTCCCGTACCGTTATCGATCAAGGAGGAGCGGAAACCTTGCTGGGCAATGGAGATATGCTTTTCATGCCAGCAGGAACCAGTATTCCCGTGCGTGTGCATGGTGCTTTCGTAGATGATGTCGAAGTCCATAGGGTGGTGGACTACTTGAAGCAGACGGGACCCGTAGATTACCTTACAGATATTACCCGGGAACAAAGTGACGGTAGTGACGGCTCAATGGTTTCCGGTGATAGCGATGGAGAAGGAGACCCTCTATACGATCAAGCTGTACAGATTGTTACCGAATCCCGGCGGGCTTCTATCTCAAATGTGCAAAGAAGGCTAAAAGTAGGCTACAATCGAGCGGCACGGATGATCGAAGAAATGGAAATTGCAGGAGTGGTAAGTCCCGCCGAGACAAACGGATCAAGAGAAGTGCTTGCGCCGCCGCCACCTGAAGATTGATAGCCTTAGGAACGGGAAATAAATAACTTATACATTCTAGCTTGCCTTTTTGACCGTCTTCATTCGTATAGAAACAGTTACATAGCCAGCTATGCGCTAGTTGCTATACGAATGAAGACAAACAAAAATACTGTGCCATAATGTACAATTTATTTATTTCCCGTTCCTTATATCCAAATTTGAATTTTCCAGAGGTATTGTATGGGGAAATATCCCAAAGTAACTATTGTGTTGATTTTGTGTTTTTTACCCGTTATTTCAGCAGCAGAGTCGACGATAAAACAGCTGAAAAACTATTTGACTGATACCCAATCTCTAACCGCAAATTTCATCCAGATTTCAATTGACGAAAAAAATAATCCTGGTAAAAAGATGAGTGGCGAGTTTTATTTACAGCGCCCGGGGAAGTTTCGGTGGGATTATAAACAGCCCTATCGTCAGGAAATTGTTTCCAACGCGGATAAAGTCTGGTTCTATGATGTCGACCTTGAACAGGTCACAGTAAAAAAAATAGATAATGCAATTGGTGCGACCCCGGCGTTATTGTTAAGCGGTGAAGAACCTCTGGATAAAAACTATAAGCTGGAAGAGATTGGTGAAAATGACGGCAAACGGTGGGTGCGATTAACGCCTAAAGAAGAAGACAGTAGTTTTAAAGCAATTTTAATCGGCGTTAAGGACAAAAAGTTAGACGCGATGGAATTAAGTGACAATTTTGGGCAGGTTACGCGCATTTATTTTTCTAACATACGAAGAAATATTGCAATTGATGCTTCAAAATTCACCTTTAAGCCACCAGTAGGTGCCGATATGTTCGAAGAGTTTTGATCGGAGCGGACGGCACAGACGAATTAGAAAAACCCCTGGCCGATCGGCTACGGCCCCGGAGTCTTGAAGATTACTTTGGCCAGAAACATATTTTGGCGGAAGGTAAGCCTCTCTTTGAGGCGATAAAAAAAGGCCGGTTACACTCAATGATATTTTGGGGGCCTCCGGGGACTGGAAAAACAACACTAGCTCGTCTCATAGCTCATCAGTCTGAAGCTGATTTCTCACCAGTCTCCGCGGTGTTATCCGGTGTTAAAGAGATCCGGGAAGCGGTAGCCAAGGCGAAAAGGCAACAGGATGAACACCAACGCAGAACCATTCTATTTGTTGACGAAGTCCATCGATTCAACAAATCACAGCAGGATGCCTTTCTCCCCCATGTCGAAGATGGGACAGTCTATTTCATTGGCGCGACAACTGAAAATCCATCATTTCAGCTCAATAATGCTCTATTATCCCGCGCTCGAGTCTATGTTCTGAGATCATTAACTGAGATCGAACTTCTCCAGGTGCTGCAACGCGCATTGGGTGATGCCGATCGCGGATTGGGTAAATTCACTATTACCATAACTCTCGATGTACAAAAGATGTTTGCTGATGCCGCCGATGGAGATGCACGAAAACTGCTCAACTTACTCGATCTAGCTGTCGAGCTATCGATCGACGAAAGTGATTCGGCAGTTATTGATGAATCAGTCGCGAGTGAAGTGCTGTCCGGAGGTGTACGACGCTTTGATTCCCATGGCGAGGACTTTTACAACCAGATTTCCGCCTTGCACAAGGCAGTTCGAGGCAGTTCTCCTGATGCTGCGTTGTACTGGATGTGCCGGATGCTGGATGGAGGATGTGATCCTTTCTTCCTGGCACGGAGAATTGTCCGTATCGCATCGGAAGATATCGGCAATGCGGATCCCCGGGGATTGCAATTAGCGTTAAATGCCTGGGAAGCTCAAGAGCGGTTGGGCAGTCCCGAAGGTGAGCTTGCACTTGCCCAGGCAGTAGTCTATCTCTCCTGTGCGGCCAAGAGTAATGCGGTCTACACCGCATACAACGCAGCACGTTCTGATGCTGAGCAAAGCGGTAGTCTTGATGTACCACTTCATTTACGGAATGCGCCGACGAAATTAATGAAGCAGTTGGATTATGGTAAGCATTATCGATATACCCACGATGAACCCCATGCCTATGCTGCAGGCGAGAGTTATTTTCCTGAGGAAATGCCGAAACGGGAATACTATAAACCAGTTGCCAGAGGGCTTGAGATTAAGATTGCAGAGAAATTGAAGAAATTGAAGGGGCTTGATGGGGAGGTGAAGTCATAGAAGGTGGCGTTTTTAGTTTTTTAGTAAAATTCAGGATTTGGTTTTGCGTTTTTTGCTTTATGATTTGGAGAGGCGAGGGTATCATGCGATCTGATCCGCTTTGTGTATATTACGCATAAGTGAAGGGTCGAGTAAGCAAGGGGAACCTCCCCCCAAGCTTCTCACGGAACCGTACGTGAATCTCTCGATTCATACGGCTCTTATCATTCGGTCAAGCACGTAGCAAACTCCAGTGTACAAAATAATTCAGCG
>JAZGGE010000338.1:0-2120 GCA_036480195.1 Methylococcales bacterium | reverse complement strand
ACACAGTTTTGCCCTTCACCTTATAAGTGATTTTACCATTACGCTGTGATTCTCTAAGGTTACTTAAATTCCGCTTCTAGCCAATGTCAGAAGGTTTGCCGAGACAATAGATGCCCATACATAACTTTTAAACGAGCGAAGCGTTTTCCATGTACATCTTGCAAACCCAAAACATCTTTTGAGCCATGAAATCCCGGACTCAACACCAGCTCGGAATCTGCGAAGTCGCTTGTATACATATTCGCTACGGCACATATCTTCTACTTCAATACCGCGTCTCTTGGCGAAACAAACGTCTTTTACACCTTTACCCTTTGCAGATTTCAAGTTTCCCTTTGAAGCAAAACCCCCGTCCAGGGCCACTTTGAGAGGATATCGACCATAAATCTCTTTTTGCCGATCCAACATCTCATCGGTAAGTGTTGAATCCGCAGGATTACCATCAACGATTAGACAATCAGTTATTAGGTTGGATGAACCACTACTTAAACAAATCTTATGACCGTAAAATGTTTCACGACGATCTTTAACAATGATATCAGTATGAGGTTCAAAGATAGAGACAATCTTCTCACTTGCAGGTACAGATTCATCATGGATAACCCTTCTTGTGGTTTGATCTATAACCTTATGAGTTAATTCGATGACTTGTTTCAAATCTTCAGCTAAGCTGAGCGCTGTCATCATTACAGCAGAGTTTTCAAAAGGAAACTGATCGAGCAAAGATACAGCATTTTGGGCATAACTTACTGTCTTATTGGTGACTTTTAGAAGATCTTCGTATTTGCTATCACGAACCTTTTTATTATTGGCGTTCATCACGCCCAACATTCTTCGCTTGGCCCTTTTTGTATGATCGCTGAATGGAATATATAAGCCCTTGAAGCGCTCGTTGATTTGGCCTAGCATTCGGGTAAGAACTCTCACTGAATCAAAGAGAAGCGCGGAGTCGAATGGTTCATGGATATTAGATGAAACCACGGTGCAGTCCATTCGGGCTTCGCGTCCCTTTTCAATTTTTTTATCTTTCCCGAATGTAACCACAATACGGCTTATGGCCTCCCAGGTTTGAGGCGATATCGCTTTAATATTGCTACAAAGGGCTGACTTCTGGAATCCTTTATGGGTTATACCAATACGACAGAAACTGCGATAACAACGGGAATCAAGGATATGGAAAGCAAGATCCTCGTAACTGAACTCTTCCGTTTGCTTAATGATTGCTGCCCGGACAACTTGCTCGGCACTCATTCCCTGTGCTCCGGTATTTCTATTCTTGACGCCACGTGTCAGATCTTGCAATACCAAGTCATAAATGATAGGGTTATCATCAAGAATCCGGCTGATGCTCTTCCATTCCGCAGCACGTGGATGGTCAATGCTGTTGATCAGCAGGGGCATTTGTTTTTGATTCATTTTTCGCATTTTTTGGTGGTTCCTTTCTTTGTGTTGCTTATTAGATTAAGTGACAATAATCTTTTTATAGCAAAATTATGGAAATAACACCACCTTAAAATGCGATTTTTTTGGCATTTTTTGCCCTAAAATTAAATGTTTATCCATTCCTGGATGGACACTAACTAACAAAAAACTATAAGAATTTCTAAAAATTAGCTAGGATATCCTGCTGCCAGAACAAAACTACCCACACTACTATTATCTTCTAAGTTAGCTCCAGAATGTGACAAACGCCCCGCTTCTGAGACAATGGCTCAACTTAGGCATTAATTACACTACATAAAACGGCCTGGCTAGGGTTAACAATTAAACATAATGGGTCATCTGTCAAGGACTTTTTAAAGGGGGACATCCTATATTGTCATTGTCAAGAAGAAAAATGAATAACAATATTTGTTGTAATGTCAGTAGCTTATGAGATGGGGATTGCTTTGAACGAACCTCTATTGTTAGCTATCTACCTGATAATAGCCGTTTTATGCGGCGAGTCTCTCACTTTTTGCGAACTTTGTACCTAATCGTTATGTATCCGGCATACTACACAAAGGTAGTCACCAATAATCCCTTATCCAGATTACGAAGTTCAGTGAGAGGCCCTGTATTGTCCCCCACGAGGTCCCAGATGGCCTCAACGTTGGTGCTCGGGCTCTCTCGCCTAAGTT
>JAZGGE010000337.1:0-4123 GCA_036480195.1 Methylococcales bacterium | reverse complement strand
GGGCAGATAGATTTTTCTTTTCGATGAATATCTGGTTGCCAATCACCAAGTTGATTTTTTTCGGCAAGTCTCCCATATCAACTAAAGTCTTATCTTTTCGAGAAGGTGACATTTGCCAAGGTTTTCCGTTATCTTCTTCAACGGGCATTTTTACAGCTAGAATATTATTTTGCTTTTCTGCCTGATTAACCAAGTGGGCTAACTCAACAAGGGAAAGCTTTTTTATCGTTGATAAGTAAGCCCATTGGTCTTCATACTCTATCAATTGTTTATTGACAAAAACGCTATTACCTTGTTCACGCGCTTTTTTCTGTAAAGGCAATGCTATCAGATTGCCAAAGCCGCCTTTAGACATGGTATCTTGATTAGGAAAAAAACGGTCATAAGATTCAAACCCCAACTCTGGGTTGTAATTCATTGCCTGGGTTAGCAATAAAGCGCCCAGTTTTCTTGCTTCAGCTGCAAAAACCAGCTGAGCAAAAAATATCCAAACATGAGCACCTTTGCCTGACCGTGAAATTTCTATCGCATTGGGTACTTTATTTTCTTTACATACCAAGGAAAATGCTTTGACATCCTCTTGCCAATTAGCCTTATCAAAATCTATCGCTAAAAACCAGCAGCGTTCATCGGTTAGTAATGGATAGACACCTATTACAAAATTTACAGAGTAATTATTATTGTTATCAATACCAGAAAGATGATTTTGTATCACTTGGTCGGTAACTGGTAGAAACGAACGATTAGTACAAACACTGCATTTTATTCGAGGCTTGTCACAAAGACCTGCTTTCCATTCATTCCCACATACGGGAGAATAGCCCGCTTTTCCCGTTTTAACGTTTTCCCAGCGTTTTGGGTAAATATCTTCACGCCCTCTAAACAAACTTTTGAATAATTGAATTTTATCTGTGGATGAAGAATATTGAGTTACTGGGGTAGGTGAATTTTTGTGGCTAAGTTTTTTGAGCTGGTTTAGCTCTTGTACAAGAGATGCACGTTCCGTATCCAGTACCTGAATTTTGTTTTCTAATGTTGTAATTTTCAGTAATCTGTTTTCGCTCATGCTTTCTTATATCAGAAAGAGAGTTAGGAGTCAGGATTTAATAACTTCCCGATCTTCAGGGTTTGAGGGTATAGCAGCATAAATCCATAGAGGCAGGTATTTGCCACTTGATGTGTCAGAGAATAAAGGGCCATCAATTAACTCAAGAGGCCAGCCAACTTGATCGTCGTTTTATTTCTCGATTTTCTCCAAATCAAGTTGGCCGACCCTTGATTTCGTTAAACGCTAAACGCAATTCGTCGACATAATTGATGAGAAGTGATTGATTGCGTTCTGCTATATTGACGGTGAAAAAATAACACGCACCAGGAACATTGGCTCGGCGATATTGCATGGCTTTTGGTTTTCCTTAAGTTACGGTGATGTTGGGGTTCGTTCCTCTCCCCAACCGCGCTAGTTTATTACCCTAATTATTTCTTCCCATAAGAAAGGAAAGTGCGTTAAAATCCTATCCACAATCAGCACTACACAACTGCAAGTACGTCACACTGGATATTGATGCAACAGAGATTATTAGCCATAAAAAGACTGCCCAATGGACGTATAAATCCAATAAAGGCTATATACAGATGCCTCTACGCCTTATACTGCCACCACGAGGCAACACTTGCGTCCGGTTCGTTGACTCGGCGCTACAACGGCTCAAAGTGTCGGCGCGTTAGCGTTAAATCATGACCTTTTACAACCCCTCCGACGCCCAGATAATCGATGCGATCGAAAGTATGGACGGCAAGATTTCCCTCCCACTCTTCGATGGCCAAGCATTGGGCATCTACGCCGAACTAGTTGACCTCGACCCCGAACGGGCGATCCGTGCGGTGCGCAACCTGCTATCCAAGGACGTCACCGACCGCACTGATATGGCCAGACACCTACTCGCCCACTACAAGATGATGGTTAAGGCCGTCAGCCCAGACACCGATCTGTTGAGCGAGATCGACAATGTTGAGCCGACAATCTCGACCGCCTGGAAGGCGGTACGGCTAGGCATGCTCCAACTCACGCAGGTAGCTGAGCGGCCGTCCGGGGTTCCCACGTTCGACTCAGAAAAGCCTCTCTACATCGTGCTCGACCTGAACGTGCCTTGGGAACGAGAACACAGCGTTGTCATGAGCTGGGAAGATGGCGTAAAGCTTGTAAAGGTCGGTGAATTCGGGTGGCCGGTGCATGACGGCAAACTCGGCGAAGGACACGAGTCTTGTATCTTTCACTGTCCCGAGTACGAGCTCTGCACCACCTCCGACTAGGAGGCTGCCCGAGAATAGAAGTCGTCGCGAGGGAAAGCTGATTTGAGTCACATTTTTTTATTATTTGAGGCGAATAGTTGCGCTATTTAACAAAAATAATGAGAAAATGTGGCCAAATTCAGCTTTTCCGCAGTAGACTCTCTATTCTCGGACAGCCTCCTACTAATGCTCGGTCATAGCTCACCACCGCCTTCATCACTGAGGTAGATCCCATTCACCGCGTCCTGAACCACATTGGCGAGTCCACCACACCGCCTCAAATCGCGTCTGCCCGTGCACCGCACGTGGAATGAGATATGGATTTTGATCAAACTCCACTTCATGGATGAGGACAAGCTGAACCGATACTAGAATTTGAGTATGATCAAATTGTCAATTGGTAACTCTAGAAGATTTTATTTTTAGGTGCTGTTCCAAAAACTTGATGGAACCAGCATAGGAAACCTATTGTCTTTCGTACTCAGAATCCGCTTTCACCACTATAATTATTGCACCGAGAGTTCATCAATAAGCATTTTTGTTGTCTACACGAACCCGGTATCCATTTCCCAGTCCATTTTAGCCATAAAATTCTTCCATAAAATTAGGGAAGTGCGTTAAAATTCCTATCCTTTATCCTTCATTGTCAACAATAACTGATGTGACCAGCTTGGTATTGAAGCATGTCTATGACTGGGAGTGGTCCTATGTCTGCGAGTGTGAGTCGTTCGGGTCATTGTGGACGATGATCCAGGCAATGCATGCCGGAGGGTCAGGCTCGGTGAGGGTGTGTCTAGGTGACGAGGCGACGTTTGTGCCTTTCATAGTCATCTCTGATCCTGATGGTCTCTGGGTTATTCGATTGGCCTATGGCGAGCCCTTAATGATTAATGTGTACGGCGCACAACTGCCGGTGGTGTACAACGACGAGTTCTTGGCGTTTGTACAGATTGAGTTTCCTGAGATTGAACAAGAGGATCCTCCACCTTCGGCCTTCTGGTTACCACACCAGCTACGGCTCGATCTTGTGGACGCCCGAGACATAGCGGCGCGGCTTCTGGCCAACGAGATCGTCGAATTCACAGCTATGGTCGCGGAGCCAACGTATGACCTATGGAATGCTGATTCATGAGTATTGAGTCGATCACGGTTACGGCATCGGATCTGGCAAACCTTGGCGAGTTACTGCCAAAGTGGCAACCTGACACCGAACTTGTATTTGGTAAGGGACTACGACTTGATCAGGCGGTTGTCGATGCGCTTGCCGGTGGAGACCAGTACGGGTCCATACGAATTTTCTCGTGTGTGTTCGAGGGCCCAATCGATTTTCGCTCAGAACCATTTCTGGGCGAGAATTTCTATCTCGGTACTTCGGTGTTTGATTCCAACGTAAGTTTTGCGGGCTGCAAGTTTCCCGGCCCGGGCTCCGTAAGCCTCGACTCGAACACATTCTGTGGTGATGTCGATTTCTCGGGTGCTGACTTTGATCAGCGATCGTTGTCCTTCTCAGCAAAGGAAATTGGCGGCGACTGCAGATTTGATGGCGCGCAGTTCGGCGAGCGGGCCTCATTTAGCGGCGATTACCGGAATCTGGTTTCATTCAAAGACTGCGATTTGCCGAGCATCAGCATGAGGTTCGGACCGGGTACGTTCACCGGCGAGGTCGACTTCAGTCGATGGCGGCTACCTGCGACTGCCGAGCTGTTCATCCAGGGCTTCAACGGAGCTCGGGCCTTTCAAGGCGGCGTAATCACCACTGGCGTTCAACTCGACGGGACCGTGGTTGTGACATCTCCAGAACAGGCCGAGATCTTGGCCTGGCATACGCCTC
>JAZGGE010000336.1:0-9711 GCA_036480195.1 Methylococcales bacterium | reverse complement strand
ATACGTTCGGTACCGGGACGATCGGAATAAAATTCCAGGTTTTTATTAGGCACCACGTTCCAATTGCTGGCTGCCGGGTATCTGAGTTCGCGATTGGATTGCATGCGATTCGGCAAAATGGCGACAGCCTTGCGAGTTCTGGGATCGATATTAAACAGGTAGAAGAAAGCCTCCTTGTTACTTCTGATCTTAAATCGGATAGCTTCGTTAACCCGGTAGCTGTCTTGCTCGGTACTGAGCTCTACACTGAGGTTATTATTACCTTGACCCGGATTCGTTGTTGTACGCACTCGCACCAATTTTTCAGTATCAGGCACTTCTTCTAAGGCATCGGCATGACAAACTAGCGGAATAAATGACAGCGTGAGCGCAGCAGCCAAGGTAATGTTTATCAGGTTCAGAAACTTTTTAGTTTTCATCGTTTTTGTCCTATTTCGTTGGTTAATTATTTCAGAAGTATATTTAGATCATCTGGAAGTCCTTCGATCCGGATATTATCGTCGGATATTGGGTTTTGTTGTCGTAAAGGTGAAGTGGCCTCGCTACCCATCGCGACGACTCGATTGATTTTGGTGACCATTTCTCCAGAGCAGTAACCATTTGGGTTGTTTATTCGGGCAGACTGACAGGTCACGCTAACTTTACAATCTTCCAGGTTCCTGGCATCGACTGAACCGCTAACCAAAATTCCTTCTACAACAAAACGTCCCTGTTTCAATGCTTCGGCGTTTAATACCGGTGAACCAGAATTCCCCTGGTAGCTGTCAAGATCAGTGGCAAAAATATTTTTGTTGTAGTCATTGCGCTTAACCATGCCACCATCGGCTATTTTTAATGGCAAACCATTGGGATAACCAAAAATTGTGAGTCCAGTACCTTCTACAATTTCATCTGCTTCAAAATCGAAAATACTTCTACCCACCACCGGCCTATCAAGTTCAACAACTGCCCAGTCTTCACTTTGGTTTTTTTTCACCTCCAGTTCCTTTTTCATCCGATAAACATCGGATGCCGGAAAACGGGTTTGAGCTTGGTTTTTACTGTTCATCTGGAAGCCGAAGACAACGTATAAGTCCTGCAATGAGACGATTTGACCTGCACCCGGTCTTAAACAATGTCCCGCAGTGACCAATATATTTTTGTCCACCAAAAAGGCAGTACAATTCGCCATAATGGGCTGACTGGCAAACGGTTCACTCGCACACCACCCCGCATCCTGCAATGTTAGGTTTTTATTTATGACGTAATCATTGCCTTGCTTCTCTAAATGCGCCGCACTAATGAGTGCGGCTGTTGATCGCGCTGCTTCACGAACAGCGCCTTTCGCCAAATAAACGTCGAATCGATTATCCTGTACATAAATAGCCTTCCCGCGATTCCCACCCTTAGTAACAGAACACGCAATCTTTTGGCGCTTTCTTTCTTCAGTCAAATAGTCTTCAATTTGATCATCATCTATAAAAGCAGGCACTTTCTCGCGGCTGACCGCAGTATTGCAGTCGGCCAGTAAAAATGATCCCGGTATTAACAAACAACAGTAGAAGGCGAGTTTGGTGATTTTCATTATTATATTTTTATTTCTGTACCTTTCGCGTGTATAAATACCTGTTTTCAGTGGTGATAAATGTACTTCGTGCCTCAGCACCTCCGACGTTAACGACCCAAAATATCATCCAGCGCACGTTGCAACTCATCGACTGCATCATCATCAGGTGAAGGAGACGGATTCCCACTATCAGGGTCGCCTGATTGATCAGTGCCGACCTTAATCGCCTTTGCGGTTATATAACCCCGCCCGAAGCGATTATCTGGTGCATTGCCGTCCAGTAAACGGACATTCTTTTCAACGAGCTGCCGCAAATCCTGTGGATTGGTAACACCAGAATGCTGGCGCAACAAAGCCGCGAAACCGGACACATGAGGACACGCTGCCGACGTTCCTGGGAAGCGACCAGATTCGTTTGGTTTACCGTAAGACATCGTCAAATTGTTATCCGGCCCCGAAACATCAGGTTTCATCCGTCCATCATCTGTTGGCCCTTGGGAGCTGAAAGGTTCGAGGCTGGTATTACGTACGTCTACAGCACCGACGGCCAAAGCCTTCTTACTGGTTGCAGGAATCGTTATACTCCCCACGGGACTCGTGGGAAACATCTTGACCTTACCGACCGCATGAATATGCACCGCAACCGGACTGGATGCATTTTTCTTAGCGATCACTAGATATAAGATCGTGCCCGGTGGAAGAGCTCCCTTCTTAAAGCCAATGGCTTCATAGGGTGTCGCTCTTCCAGTCTGAGGGTTCTCTGAGGTTGCTACACGAGTCATTTTTTTAGTTTTAGGATCCATCGAAAACATATACATGTCCAAGTCCTGTGTTGATGACGGCTTGCTCGGATCCTGCCCCCAATCATCCCAGACCATATAAACTCCACCTTCTCCATTCCACTGGACTAAAGCGAAATCATATTGTTTACCCTCATAGGTAATATCAATCAACTTGTTGTCGTTTTTGTCTTCTAATTTAAGGGGTAAATGTTGAAGCCCCTCATTTCCGGCTGCATTAATCCACAGCACACCGTATTTCTCGGTAATATGTTCCACTACCTTATCCATGATAGCGGTACCGTTATGTGGACCGTGATGGCCACCGCCAGAATAACTAATAATATCGACACCTTGCTCGGCAAGCCATAGTGCCGCCTTAATTGTCTGACCGACGAAGCCATCAGTCATCGCAAGGTAGAGCTTGGCATCAGGTGCCATATCATGAATGATCTCGGCACAGGCAGTTCCATGTACATTGCCATTTTCCAGTGTCCCAGATTCTGTAAATGCTTTAGCCTCAACGTAGGCTGGCACTTCTTTTTTCTGCTGCAATTCGTCAAAGCGAGAAAATCCAAAATCCAGAACACCGACTTTAACGTCTTTCCCGGTAATATTAGCTTCGTGCAAATGTGAAACATCAATGGATTGAATGCCTTCACTCACGATTTTCCCACTCCTTTCCAGAAGAGAAGGATGGTCTTTTGCTTGCGGTTCAATTGAATAAATACCACCTTTTTCAGCCAACTCTCCCAGGGAACTTATTGGAACCAGCGCATAAGTTTTATTTTCAAACTGTGAAACAAATTCTCCGTTCAAGTTGGATTCGATTGATTTCGACTGACTAGCGGACTCGGACGTAATAGTTACGTATACGTGTTGTTGTCTTGCTTCGACACCGAGACCAAAAGCCTTTTCTTCGAATCGGACAGTGTCCAAAGATTTTTCCTGCATCATCAACGCACGCAAACTAGCGGCTATCTTGTCATTGCCTGGTAAATTTTTATTGGAGCTTTCAAACAGTTGAAAATCTTTTCGCATTTCCGAATCGATGTAATTTGAAAATTCGTAAAAATGCGCTTTGAGGTCTGTATTCTGAAATTGATAATCCCGCTCCAATCCAACATCTTGACCTGTATTGTTTGAGGTCTCACTATTGAGAACATCGCCTAATATATCGTCCAAAGACTGGGCCCACACGCACTCTGTCGAAGCGAGGCTTGACAGCATCAACCCCACGACCACAGGTTTCCAAGGTTTATTTGTTTTCATTGGTACCTTCCCCCTTCACTTTAGTGTTTCCGGACCCGGGTTTTAGTTCGCCAGAATCGACCTTATCACTACTGTCCGTATCGACGGCAGGATAAGCTACTTTGGTCGCCGCGGAAATGGTCCATACCGCATCAGGCTCAGCCGCCTGACGAATTTTATCGATCGCTATCCGGCCATAAAGCTTATTTTGAAATACGGTATCGACTTGACCACCAAGTTTTTTAAAGGCGTTTAGACTTTCTTGGGTGACTTGCGAGTGATAATAAGTCACTTCGATCGAAACCTTATCGTTTTTAATTGACAATTGCGAATCAATTTTCTGAGAGTCTTTCGGTAGATTTTTCTCCGCGTTTTTTACTAGAGTGATTAATAAGCCATCCAGCTTTTTATCAACCATTTCTCCAGGGTCGGACTTCTGTGCCGATGACTGTTTTAGGTTTTCTTCAATCGATTCGGTCAAACTTTCGCTTGCCCCCTCCAATTCGTTTTGCTCCGCACAGGAAGTAAGAACAAAAATTACCGCCAATGCATAGAGCATGATCTTGATTGTTAAAGGTTTCATATTTCGGTACCCTATTTCGATTGCCATATTAATGTTGTAGTATTTCCAAACCGATACGCTTTTCCAACGCACCTATAGCCTAGTAACGGGCGGTTTTAATAAAACTGACAATTTTTGCAAAATCAGTTTTAAACATAAACCTCGATCCATGAAGGGGTGATATTATCATGCTAAAGAGAAACAAGCTTTCAATTACGAAAGTTTGCTGTGACAATACTAATTTCCGATAAAAAAGTCTGTCAAAAACAAATTTGTGGTCCGTTAACTAAGGCAAATAGCGTTTATATCGCTGTTAATAAACTTATTCATTAACTAACCGCTTTCACATCAAGGAGAATATTATGTCAACCGTTCGACCCGTCACTAGTCGTCCTCAACGCGTGCGTTTGGGGTCTATTTGGTTTTTATTTTTTCTTTCGCTAATGCTTACCAGCTTGTCACTGCGAGCTCAGGAACGACACGACGGTAAAACCATCGTTGTCGCACCTGTCCAATCCGGATCAGATCTTAATGTAATATTCGAACCGTTCAAAACAAATTATCGGGTTCAAGAACCCATTCGCTTGCGAGTCAAGGGTAACAAAACCTTTTTCCTATATGTGTATAGTATTGACGATCAATCAGGAGAGGCTGTTTTATTGCTTCCCAACCGACAGCAAAGCGGCAATAAATATCCACCCGGTCGATTTTTTACTGTCCCGGGAAACGCTGTCGAATTCTATGCTGACCGATCCGGATACGAACGGATCGTAATGATCGCCAGCACCCGTTATATTGATGTCGAACGGGCAAGATATAAAAATCTTGGTGATTTTTCTGCGACTAAGTCATTAGATCTGGAAAACACCTTTCAGTCAAAAGGTATTTATATCCGTCGCACCAACCGTCAACGCAATAGAAAAGAAGTCGTCGTCAAAGAAGCCAACTTGACTATATCCGGTGAAAGCCGGCGCATCGGAGACAGATTACCTCCCCCAGCTCCACGACAGGAGGGCGGGTATAACGCCATTACATTCGTTTCCACAGCTCGAGATCGTTACTACGAGGGTGAAAATTTCCCTGTTATTTTTGGCTCCGACCAACCCGGATGGGTCAATGTTTTTGTTGTAGAACCCGATGGACGATACTCTTTGCTGACTCGGGAACAAGTAGATGGCAACAGAATTTATAAGGTGACCGCTCAAAGCAATCCACCTTATGGCACCCACCAGTTGGTCGCCATTTATTCCAACAATGGGGTTGTGGACGATACCTTATTAAGAAGTGTTTCCGGCAGGCAAGAAAAAGGATTGTCGCTGGTTTCTGAAGCGCGACGTCCATATGCTATACGGTATTTTCATATTGAGCCACGCCGGTAAGTTAAGGAACAGGAAATAAATAAATTGTGCATTATAGCGCAGTATTATTGTTTGTCTTCATTCGCATAACAACCTACGTAACTGTTGACATACGAATGAAGACGGACAAAAAGGCAAGCTAGAATGTATAAGTTATTTATTTCCCGTTCCTTATGTTGTTTGACGGAATAAAGTTTTAATATAGGTTCCTTTTTTTGAACGCAGTAGAGTCCCTTGCAATACTGTTTGCATCAATTACATACGTACTATATAAAGGTATATACTCATGAAAATCGTAAATTTAAACATCGTCTTTATTACGCTATTTATTATGTTAACGGGGTGCAAAGAAAAAGAGTACATCCATGTAGGACCAAATTGGGATGCATTGCATAAATTGGAATCCTCGGAGAATCACTTCCAGGTCACAGGAATCATGGGCGACTCCATCAAGCTTGGGGAACGTTTGCAATTCCAGGTTAAATCCGAACGTGATGGCCGCTTGTGGGTGGTTCAGGTCGACGGCAATGATGAAATCAGTGTCCTGATTCCTAACGCCAATTATAGCGACAATACGATCCTCGCCAATCAACGTTTGACTCTTCCGAAATCTGGTGCCACATGGGAATTGTATGCTAGCGAACCCGCTGGAACTAGCCTCATCGCGTTCATCGTCACCACCGGTAATACCGATATCCGGGATGTGCTCAATAGTAGCAGTCGAGAAACCCTGAACAAAGCGTTGTCGGTCGTAAGAGCCGCGCCTGCCTGGGGGATCGATAAACATGTATTAGAAATCACGAAAATAAAGGAATAACCCTTAATAAGGTAGTCATTTATGCGATTTTTCCTGTTATGCCTTCTAACCGTCATTGCTTCCATTTTTTCAGCATCTCTTTATGCCCAACGCTATGCCCTGGTGATCGGAAACAGTCAGTATAAAGTGGGTAAATTGAGGAATCCGGTCAACGATGCCAATGCCATGGCAACTTTGTTGCAGAAAAAAGGATTTCAGGTACAAGAACTGACTGATGCCAATAAAAGACAAATAAACACGGCGATTCGTGATTTCACCAATCAATTGCATCAGAAAAATGCGGTCGGACTATTTTACTATGCCGGGCATGGCGTCGAAATTGATGGACGAAACTATTTGGTCCCCATCGGTGCGGATATTAAAAACGAAACCGATGTGGAATATGAAAGCGTGGATGCCGGACGGGTCATGGCTGCTATGGAACGGGCTGGGAATAACTTGAATATCGTCATATTAGATGCCTGTCGAGATAATCCTTATGCACGTAGTTTTCGTTCCAGTAGTCGCGGTCTTGCACGAATGGATGCGGCAAAAGGGTCATTGGTATTGTACGCAACCTCGCCAGGAGATGTAGCTTCTGACGGAACGGGTCGAAATGGCTTGTTCACTGAGCACCTCATGGAATCGATCGATACGCCTGATTTAAAGGTTGAAGACGTATTTAAATCGACTGCTCAAAAAGTGTACAAAGCCACTGACGGTAAACAACTACCCTGGCAATCAGGGGTTATCCTGGATAATTTTTACTTCACCGAGGGTGCACCGGAAAGCAATACCTCCACCGGTCGCTTGACCATTAAAACCAGCCCGGACGGTGCGGAGATACGGATTCTGAATATTTTACCCAAATATCAAAATGGTATGGAACTTAAACCTGGCCGTTATCATATTGAAGTCAGTCAGTCAGGTTATCAACGGCATACTGAATGGATAGACATGACGATAGGAGATCAAATACATAGTGTGGTGTTAGTTGCGCCAAGTGGCGTAGCAAGTATCAGCCAAGGGAGTGATCGCATTCGAACTGCGATGAAAAACATCCCGGCAGGATGTTTTCAAATCGGGGAAGATGGCCGACACAAAAGGCGCGGTCAGGAAGTCTGCGTAGACGGGTTTCGGCTGGGTGTAAAAGAGGTCAGCGTCGGGGAATTTCGCCGTTTTATCCGGGCTACCAATTACCACACCGAAGCTGAACAGGGCGTGGAAAAAAAAGGTTGTTTTGCCTACGGCAGCAGGGAGAATACATGGGCTTATCGAGCAGACCGAAATTGGGATAACCCCGGATTTAGCCAAACCGAAAAACATCCGGTTGTTTGTGTGAGTTGGAATGATATCCAAAAATATATCGGTTGGCTAAATAGGCAAACGACAGGCGGTTATCGTTTGCCCACCGAAGCGGAATGGAGCTACGCAGCACGAGGAGGCACACAAACCGCTTTTTCTTGGGGCAATGCGGCAGATGCCAGAGCCTGTTCGTATGCCAATGTCAATGATAAAAACTGGGCTCAAGAATTTCCCTGTAATGACGGCTATAAATTTACTGCACCGATAGGGACATATAGTCCCAATGATTTTGGATTATACGATATGACTGGGAACGCCTTCGAATGGACCTGTTCAGAATTTAACGAGGCATATAGCGGCGTTAAGACGCGTTGTTTAAGCAACAATGGATCCAATAATGGAGCCTTTTTGGTAGCAAGAGGCGGCTCATTTTTCAACGAATCGCGCTGGCTGCGATTGGGTGCCCGTATCGGGGTTAAGCCGTGGGAGCGTGGTGACTACGGCGGTTTCCGTCTGGCCAGAACTCGATAACTCTTTTTTCTTTTACTCTTCGGTAACGGACAGCTCCAGATTATACTGTAATTATTACAGTGCGTTACGTTAATAATGCTGTTTCACATATTCAGGTTCTATTCATCAGCTAATCATGATACTATACTCTTCTTAGTCTAGAGATAAGTTTATGGGAAAGTATTCTTTAATCAAATCTATGCCTCCTCGCACTAGTGGTGGCTTATCATGAAAACAAATCTCGTTGGCGGGATAAATATAAGTCTCGAACACTATACTATTGTTTTGATTGATAACTCTCAAAAGTTAGTTCATCAAATGCAGGTACCCCCCCGTTACGATATGATTAAAGAAGTATTACAACCTTACAGAACTGACATCCGGGGACTGGCGGTTTGCGGGATCAATACTCATAGCGGGATAGCGGAATATCTGATTGATTCAGGCTATAGAACGTATTTGATTTCCAGATCCAAGTTTTCACAACAACCGGATAACAATGAGAAACGGGCTTTCCATGCGGCTAGTTTGCTCAGAGAAAAACTAGTCGATCTCACTGACAATCTAAAACATCAAAAGGTTAACTTACCAAAGCTGCTTGGAAAATCAGTTTTATCTGATTTGCACAAGCTACCTATCACGACATTCTTGACACGCTTATAGGAGGCTTTGTAAGCTTATACAGCAGCCCATCCCGTCAAGAAATTGTCCACCAACACATCCACAACGGGCTCAACGGTTTCCACACTCGCAACTCCTAGCTTCCCGGTGCTTGCCAATATACATATTCCATGGACTCCACTCCACAGAGCACGTGCCGCCATTTCAGATTCTGTTTGTGCTTTGGTTCTGTCAAGACTGTAAAATTGTTTATCGATACATTCAAATAATTTTGCAATATGGTTGACATACCAGGACGGTGTTTCAACACCTTTCGGGAGCTTATGCTCGAAGATCATCAACCAACGCAGTTCATTACTTTGAACAAACCGATAATACTCTCGCGCCAGCTTTTTTATGCAGTCTTCCGGTGAATTACTATGCTTTATTACTGCATCCAAACATGATAGCAATTGATCCAGAGTACGAGCGTTTATCTGTAGCCTGAGATCATCCAGATTAGAAAACACAAGATAAAGACTTCCTACCGTATAACCAATCGCTGATGAAACCCTGCGTGCAGTCAAAGCCTTATAACCCTCTTCTTCAATAATCCTCTCGCCAGCCACTAACGCCATTTCCTTAATTTCATCGCGACTATGGTCGCTTCGCCTTGCCATAAGTTAATCCCTCTCTAACTTAAATAAATTCTGATCATGCATCCATCTGGCCCGAATTTCCGCTACATAATCTTCCTTGTCATAATTTTGTAACATTAATCGATATATACTGCAGGACGTGTTTACATTACGATATTATATACCTTTCGCGTTCAAGAATGCCCGTTTTGAGTGGGTGGATTTTCATGGAGAGCCAGGCGTAGAGCCGCTGGAATAGTCATCTCTTTCAAGGTTCTACAACGACGCTCTTCGCGAAAAGATGCGCGCTGAAAATGGGTATTCTTGAGTGCGGAAGGTATGACCTCTACGTAAAATCCTGATGGC
>JAZGGE010000335.1:0-5948 GCA_036480195.1 Methylococcales bacterium | reverse complement strand
CGGTCAAGTATCGTGGACTGAGTCCTAATATTAAACGACAAGCCCTGGAGCTTTATCTTGAAGGACTTGGTTTTCGCTCAATTGGTCGCTTCTTAAACTGTAGTCATGTGGCTGTCTATAACTGGATAACGCGCATGGAGAATCTATAAAATCAATTCGTTCAAACGCCAGTGTTAGTGTTGTCGAAATGGATGCTATAATTAATTAACAATGCCGGATTCGTTTTATCGCAGCATCATTAACCGCCAATTCACAGGAAAGATCACCATTTGCTTGAGCTAAAATCATTGCTAGTGTTTCTGTCGGTGAATAGAGGCGCTCTCAATGCTCAGGCAGCAGTTTTTCTAACGTTGACAAGTGCTCAGGACAACAGTTTGGCATGAGCAGCTGCTAGTCTGGCTACAGGAACGCGAGGAGCGGAGCAGGATACGTAGTTAAGTCCAGCTTCATGACAAAACCGGATAGACGCGGGGTGTCCACCGTGCTCGCCACAGATCCCTACACTAAGATCTGGACGTTTTTCGCGACCCCAATTGACTGCAAGTTTCATCAACTTGCCGACTCCTTTTACATCAAGGACCTCGAATGGATTATCCTGCAAGATACTATTTTCATTATACATGGGCAAGAACTTGTTTTCGGCGTCCTCCCGAGAAAAAGAAAAGGTCGCCTGAGTTAGATCATTCGTACCGAAGGAAAAAAACTCCGCCTCATCAACTAATGAATCTGCACGCATACAGGCTCGCACCACCTCAATCATGGTTCCAAAACGAAAGTTTAGTTTGTGTCGACAATTTTTTTCTACTTCGGTGCGGACTTCATCCACATAGGTTTTGACAAATTTTAACTCCTCTGCGGTACAAACTTGTGGAACCATGATTTGCGGAAATACTTCCAAGCCCTTGCGAGCACATTCGGCTGTCGCTTCAAGCACTGCCTGGATTTGCATGGTATATATTTCAGGGAAGGTAATACCGAGACGGACACCACGATGGCCAAGCATTGGATTGGTCTCAAATAAGGCGCGCACTTTTCGAAGCATAATTTCTTTCTTGGCAATCGCTTCCTCTACCAAATATGTATCCACGGTACGCGTCAAAGAACCTGGTTCAGCCTGAGTTTGCCCTGAACTGTGAAGCAAAGACAGTGTATTTACCAGTACATCCATACCACGGGACGAATCGCGCAAATGACGAAGATTCTCCAATTCGTCCTGGAGTTGCTGTTCCGATGGAAGAAATTCATGGATTGGAGGATCAAGCAGACGGATAGTCACCGGATATGGTGACATCGCTTCGAATAACGCCATGAAATCGGCCCGTTGCATAGGCAACAGCTTATCCAATGCTACTTTTCGTTGCTCTTCCGTTTCGGCAACAATCATTTCGATGACAACCGGCAATCGCTCAACATCGTTAAACATACGTTCGGTTCGACAAAGTCCAATGCCTTTGGCCCCATACTTGATGGCCCGATTAGCGTCATCAGCAGTGTCTGCATTAGCCATTACTGTCAGTCGTGCCTCTTCATCAGCCCAGCTCAACAGAGTTGTCAACTCGTTGGTGAATTCTGGCTCGATCATAGGAATATCTCCCAAATAGACGTTACCGGTGCTGCCATCGATAGTGATAAGATCACCTTCTTTAATGACACTATCACCGACATAGGCCTCCCTACGCCGAACATCCACTGAAACGCCTTCAGCACCCGCCACACAAGGCTTCCCCATACCTCGAGCGACGACTGCTGCATGGGATGTTTTTCCTCCCCGACTGGTGAGAATTCCTTCTGCCGCGAAAAAGCCATGGATATCTTCCGGCTTGGTCTCTTCACGTAACAAAATCACTTTCTGCCCACCCTTCTTACCCACTTCCTCAGCTCTATCAGCATCGAAAACCGCATGGCCGCAGGCGGCTCCAGGGGAGGCAGGCAAACCTTGAGCCAAAGGATTGGCTTTTGCATCAGGATCGAGTTGCGGATAGAGCATTTGTTCCAGGAGGATCGGATCTATTCGAAGTAGAGCCTGCTCTTTGCTAATCACCCCTTCTCCCTCCATCTCTACCGAGGTTCGCACCATGGCAACTGCATTCATCTTGCCATTGCGAGTTTGCAGACAGTAGAGCGTTCCACGTTCGATAGTAAACTCAAAGTCTTGAACTTCATGATAGTGACTTTCGAGCTTTGAACGCAACTCTTCTAACTGGTTCGCTATCTCCGGCATTTCGTTTACCAATAGATCAAGAGGCTTCGGTGTGCGAACCCCGGCGACCACATCCTCTCCCTGAGCGTTGACTAAATACTCGCCATAGAGTTTGTTTTCACCTGTACCGGGATTTCGGGTAAACGCAACACCAGTACCAGAATCATTGCCGCGGTTACCGAATACCATGGTACAAATATTTACAGCCGTTCCATTGGCCATTTCTTCGGTAATATTGAATTCACGCCGATAGTCTACCGCTCGTTTGCCCATCCAGGAGCCAAATACTGCTTTGATAGAAATTTCAAGCTGCTGATAAGGATCATCTGGAAAGGGATGCCCTGTATGATCTTCCACAACTTTAAGAAAACGTTCACTGATTTCCTTGAGATTATCCGCTGATAATCCTACATCCTCGGTTACGTGAGCCTGTTCTTTAACTGCTTCAAACTGGGCGTCAAATAATTCATCTGGAATATCCAGTGCAACCTTGCCAAACAATTGAATAAATCGTCGGTACGCATCGTAACCGAACCGGGCATCTCCAGTTTGCTCAATTTCGCCTTGCAGAGTCTCGGAATTAAGACCAAGATTGAGTATAGTATCCATCATCCCAGGCATTGACATGGCCGCGCCGCTTCTTACAGAAACAAGCAAAGGATTCTCACGAGAGCCAAATCCTTTTCCAGTAGCTTCCTCGACAGCCTTCATGTGCTCACGAATTTTATCCATAAGTCCGGGATCAAGCTCACCTGTATCAAGATAATTGAGACATGCATCAGTACTTATTACGAACCCAGGAGGCACATTTAGGCCGAATTGCGTCATTTCGCAGAGATTGGCGCCTTTGCCCCCAAGTAACTTTTTATTTTTCCCGTCACCTTCCGAAAAAGAGAAAATCTGCTGACTATTGTTTGGTGATTCTGACATATCTTGGCACCACTAAGTTAAGGTTGCATATAAGACCCGCATACCGGAAAGATAGCTTCAAAGCTTATGATTTCGGTGTACTAGCGAATTTCCAGAGTCCATTATTCTACCGCAAGACGACAATCATTACGGAAAAAGCTGTAGTATTTGGAGTACTCAGATGCTACTTTAGGAATGGAATTAAATAAGTTGTGCATTATCGCGCAGTTTTTTTGTTTGTCTTCGTTCGAGTAGCAACAGGCGCATAGCAAGCTACGTAACTGTTGCTACTCGGGCGAAGACGGACAAAAAAACAAGTGAGATTGTATAAGTTATTTAATTTCCGTTCCTTACTAATCGATCATAAGATTTAAAGCCAACTACTTTCCCAAGATCAGCTATACGGAGAATAATTATGACAACATTTAATAAATATCACTGCTTAGAATGTGAGCACATCTATGATGAGGCAAAAGGAGATCCGGATAGTGATATCGCGCCAGGAACGCTCTGGGCAGACATCCCTGAAGATTGGGTATGCCCGGTATGTGGTGCACCAAAAAGTTTTTTCAGATTGATGGAATAAATTCAAAACCGTTCACGATTGTCGGCTCACCACCCTCAAATAGAATTACCTGGTCGGTGAATTAATTGTAGAACTGCCAACCTCAAACCCTCAGGATTACTCTTTGATTCATTCGAAACCAAATTTCAACTCATCAGGGGTAAAAATTTTCAGTTCTACTTACATCAGCTGAAATCCAATTGTCACCCCTTCTGAATCTATTCCTCACCGCTTACAATAGCCACTTTTTCAAAGGCTTCATACGATCCCAGATAAGCTTGAATCTTTTGATAACTCTTTCAACTCCCCAGCCTTCAAATTCCAGAAAAGCCAATAGTAATAAAATTTCTGGATTCGACTACACTCCATTCAGGCTACATGCTTTCAGTTCGTTAGAAGAATCTTAATTACACTGGGGTCAGAACTCCTGATCTCACGGAATTTGTTTTGATACCTTCGTAGGAGGGAAGTCGCTATTTTAGGCTCAGAACAAAATCCCATGAATTTCTATAACCTTTTGATTCACCGTGATGAGATCAGGTAGCCTGGGGGTTTTCTAGTTACCCGCGCCATCCAAGATACACCCATGCCAAGAGATTCTAGTAGAATTTAAAGTCGAAACTCACACCGCTATTGACTGGGGAGCAAATAAAAGACATAATTTGTAACTGATAACGATTATCATTACTCATATTAATAAGAACTTTCTTTTTAGGGAGCTATTAAATGTTAAATAGCAAGCAATCTCATGCCCTGCTTCTTATGGCAGGTCTGGCTGGTTTCAACACGACAACAAGTGCATTGACCATAGAAGAACTTGAAGTGAAAATGAATGCCCGATTTGAAAAATTGGAACAGGAAAACCAAAAGCTTCGCACCGAAAATACGAAACTCAAGTCCAGGCTGACTGAAACTACCGAGCAGGTCGAAACCAACAAAGTCGCAGTCGAAGCTGTTGCCGATAGCTACGACAATACTGAGGCCATTTCCAAATGGTTTAACAAAACAATTATCGGAGGCTATGGTGAATTGCACTACAATCACTTAAGTAATGACAAAAGAGAAATTGATTTTCACCGCTTCGTCCTGTTTTTTGGCCACGAATTTACCGACCGATTACGTTTTTTCTCAGAACTTGAGTTAGAACATGCCCTCAGCAGCTCATCGTCCGACGGAGAAGTGGAAATTGAACAGGCGTTTCTCGAATACGATATCACTCAGCAACCTCATGGCATACTAGATAGTAGCCAAGTTCGTGGGGGGGTATTCTTGATTCCTGTGGGTATTCTTAACGAAACCCATGAACCGCCTACCTTCTATGGCGTCGAACGTAACAGTATTGAAAGCGTAATTATTCCAGCGACCTGGTGGGCGGGCGGAATCGGAGGTACACTCAATTTTAACCATGGTGTCAGCATAGATCTTGCTGTTACATCAGGACTAAATCTGCCTGGCGACGGTAGTAAGGCCTGGAGAATTCGTAGTGGAAGACAAAAGGTTTCCAAGGCCAGGGCAAACGATTTTGCTTATACAACGCGTCTAAAATATACCGGTATACCTGGACTTGAAGTCGCCGGTACTTTTCAGTATCAAGGGGATATGGGACAAGAAGGTGTCACTGGGTTGGGTGCGGGTAGACTTTATGAAGTCCATGGTGTTTACACTCATGCCATCGGTCCTGGAGCCGCTACCCTCAAAGCACTGTGGGCCAAGTGGGATATCAATGGTGAGGCAATCAACGCGGCGGATGGTGACAACCAGTATGGCTGGTATCTGGAACCCAGTTATCGATTCGATACTGGCATCCTGGGTGATATTGGTATTTACGGGCGCTTTGAAAAAGTAAAAGGATGGCGCACTGCCGATCGATTTCGGCAATGGGAAGGAGGTCTGAATTGGTGGCCGTATGAAGATGTTGTCGTGAAATTCGATTATCGTCACAATAACAATTCTGTCGAGGGCAGCAGGGATTTTGAGGGATTTGATTTGGGTCTGGGCTATCAGTTTTAAATAACACCTAACCTGGTTCCCACGGAGACCGCGGGAACCAGGATGTCTATTTGTCGAGGATTTTATATATACTTTTCGTATTTAAGAATGCCCCGTTTAGAGTGCGACAGTTTTTGTGAAGGGCTAGGAGCCTGTCCGAGAATAGAGAACCTACTGCGGAAAAGTCCATTTTGGCCAGATTTCCCGATCATTTTCGTTAAATAGACCCACTATTCGCCTCAAATAATCGAAAAATCTGACTCAAAATGGATTTCCCTCGCTGCG
>JAZGGE010000334.1:0-4387 GCA_036480195.1 Methylococcales bacterium | reverse complement strand
CGGGTGATTCGTTATAGCCCTTGCAGACCTGTCCACCACTTTTAATTTTCGATGTTTGTCCCGCCTTCTAATTTGGCAGAATGCGTGAACGGGTGGCTAACCACCCGTCCCACTGTTTTTACTCTTTCTCGTTAGCACGCTGCGATCTCTTTACGCTTCAAAAAAATCCCTCTTTCTTGAATCTTGTAAAAAAATCATCGCGCATTAACAACAAGTAAGGGGAATGCCTCCTTGAATTTCCTGCATCTATAATGAGAACCAGAAATACTTAAAGGAAAACATTCCCCTCTAGCTTGTTGCATCCTCTGCGTTAAGCTTTCGTACTTTATGTTTCGACCGATGATTAAGCTGAATCAGCTAACTGGCGAATCTCTTTGGCAGAATCAGCTGGTGAATCTGCGCCATAGATTGCGGCGCCCACTACAGCAATATTTGCACCTGCTTTTATAACCTGCTGAACTGTAGAACTTTTAATGCCGCCAGCAACTGATATCTCAACTTTCAAGCCTAATCCAGCGATATCATTCAAATCCTCGAATGGTGTATCACCAGCCGCTTGCGCGTCAAGACCCGTGTGAATACCAATAATATGAGCGCCTGCCTCTGCACATTCCTTTGACCGCGCCACTTTATCTTCAACACTGATCAAATCAACTTGCGCTTTAGCGCCATTTGCGTTTGCGGCTTTGATAACACCTTTTATGGTAGAAATGTCAGAGACACCGAGAACTGTACAAATATCAGCACCAGCCTCATAAAAAGGACTCGCTTCGTATTCACCAGCATCCATAGTCTTCAGGTCGACTAGAATCAATTTCTTCGGGAATTTTTTCTTCAACTCTTTGACCAGTTTAAGGCCATTGTGTTTAATGCATGGGGTTCCGATCTCAAGAATATCAACCGAATCGGCAACTTGCCCCGCAAGCGCAACAGTTTGATCGAAATCCAGTGAGTCTAACGCCATTTGTATTAATGGTTTTGCCATGATTATGTGCTCCGTATGGTTGCAGTTATAATTTTCGTTACGTACTTTATTCTACGAACAAGGCACTTTAAATCAGAAAGTGGGCTGATGTCAATTGCTTCTCGTTGATGAATAGGGCAAATCCACACTAACACACAAACCATTGATAAATAGTTATTAAGCAGGATTAGTCTCCTGCAAGCAACTGATTTTTATTGCTTCATTAGCGAATCAAAAAGTAAGTTAAGATCAGAATACAACTGACGGGTAATACTGAAAAAATAGGATAGCTTAATTCAATCCTGCTTTCGGGATCGATTTGAGAATAGAAGCCCTAGCTACTTTCATTGTCAGAGTACGTGCGTTAAAATCCCTGACGTTCAAAATATCATATGTACTGATATTTATCCTGATAACCATGGATTCAGAACAGTGGATAGCACAAGTTTTAGATTCCGCAACGAATTAAAGAATACGCGCTTGACTCCATATTGGGTAAAGCCAAGATTTATTAATTCCCCTGCGAAATTGAAGTATATTGCACTCTGCATCCACCCCTGAACCCACGGAGCCAGGATTTATTTTTAACTTTAAGTCTTTGATGACTTCATGTTAATCGGTGGTTTACAGAAAATCGTAAATCTTGAGTCTGGATGTATGCATATCAGTTGCTGGTGATGTTAACAAGCCACCATGCAATGCTTTGTAGAAGTTAAGTGCAAACATCTTTGTTGTGGTCGCAGCTATCTTCGGTGTATCGTCACCGACCGAAGCAGCACCTAAAACCCGTAATAATGGTAGATACTGTAAGGAGCGTAACTATGTGGCAAGAACAAAACCAGAGCTTGATCGTAGAAACAATTTCAAAAATTCTTGAAGCGACGGATAATACGTATGCTGAAAAAATGACAGAAATGTTTGACGGCGCCAAGCGGATTTTCATATCAGGCGCCGGACGTTCAAAGCTCGTCGGCAATTTTCTCGGAATGCGCTTAATGCATAGCGGATACGAAGTCGCCATGGTAGGGGAAATCGTAACCCCAAGCATTAAAGCAGGCGACCTACTGATAGTCATCTCCGGCTCTGGAGAAACGGCACAATTGGTTTCATTCACTAAAAAAGCAAAAGAACTGGGTGCGAAAGTAATATTGATTTGTTCAAGAGCTGAATCAACAATCGGTGATCTTGCTGAAGCTGTGTACCAAATCGGAAAACAAGACCTTTATGAAACAGTAAAAGGCATGCCGATGGGAACAGTGTTTGAACTGTCAACCTTATGCTTCTTGGAAGCATTGGTTTCTCACCTTATCTGGGAGAAAGGTATTCAGGAGGAGAAAATGAAAGAGCGGCACGCTAATTTAGAATAAATTAGTACGGGTTAAACGAGTGGATTTCTTCGCTTCCACTCGTTTAATATCTCCAGCACTCGCCATCTAATGTTTCGAATTTTATTTTTCCAAGACAAAATCCTATACCGAAAACCTGAACTCTCACATTTTGACCCTTTAGTCCTTTCGCACTATGAAAAAGCCAGGCGTGGAAATGGCATCCCTTTTAAAACACACCCCATAAAATATTTAAGCATATAAATGGAACCTTTCACTAATATTGGGGCCCTGATCATCGATATGGACGGCGTCCTATGGCATGGTGACCAACCGTTACCCGGATTGGCAGATTTTTTTAAGGCACTGCGTGACTGTAAACTCCCCTTCATTCTTGCTACCAATAATGCCAGCATGACGCCAGACCAGTATGTTGCCAAACTGGATCGAATGGGGGTACCGGTAACACTTGACGAAATATTGACATCAGGAATGGCAACAGCGCATTACCTTGCTAAACACCCGGATATAGATCCAGCCTCGACGAGTGTATTCGTTATCGGTGAGATCGGAACTCGGCAGCCGCTTGTGGATCGGGGCTTTACATTGACGAATGAGCACCGGCAGGACGATATCCGCCAACACATCGAAAATTCGCGTCCTGACATTGTTGTTTGTGGCCTGGATCGAGAAGTATCCTGGAACAAACTGGCGACAGCCACACTGGATATTCGTAACGGAGCAAAGTTTATTGGCACTAATGCCGATACCACTCTGCCTACAGAACGCGGCGTCAGCCCTGGTAATGGTGCCATCCTTGCGGCGCTGAAGGCGGCCACGGGCATAACACCAACCATTATCGGCAAACCCGAACCCATCATATATCAACAGGCTCTTGCCCTACTTGGCGTTGACCCAGCCGAGACAGTGGCCATTGGTGATCGTCTGGATACTGACATACTTGGTGCCGTCCGAACCAATATTCGCAGCATCCTGGTTCTAACCGGAATATCTGCCGAAAAAGATTTAGAATCAGTAGATTTTAAACCGACATGGATTATGCCGGATATTCAATCCGTGATTCCGGCCATACTGAACTAGCGTTCTATGATATACCTTTCGTACCCAAGAATACTCATTTTCACCATGCATCTTTTCGCCAGCGGTATAAAGTACCGGAGAGACTGAAATGAAAAAATTTATCAATAGCAACGACACATTACTCGAAGAAAGTCTGCACGGTTTTTCTAAAGCCCACGCTGATATTATCCAATTTATTCGCAAACCTGATTTCATCCGAAGGGTAGCACCTACAACCTCAGGTAAGGTCGCACTAATTTCTGGTGGTGGCTCAGGACATGAACCTTTACATACCGGCTTCGTCGGATCAGGCATGTTAGACGCCGCCTGTCCAGGGCAAATATTTACGTCCCCTACCCCCGATCAAATGGTAGCTGCCGCGCAATCAGTCGAGAATGGTGGAGGGGTGCTATTCATCGTAAAAAATTACGCGGGCGACGTGATGAATTTTGAAATCGCCGCTGAAATGCTGGATTGCCCGAATGAGACAATATTTATTAATGATGACGTATCCTTGCCCAAGACACACAGTACCGGGCGACGAGGGGTGGCAGGCACACTTATCGTAGAAAAAATCGTCGGAGCAGCGGCGGAGAGAGGCTTAAATTTAGCTGACTGCAAAGCATTAGGTGATCGAATTTGCCTTGCCACAGCATCAATGGGTGTTGCACTGAGCAGCTGTACAGTACCCGCACTGGGTAAGCCCACATTTGATCTTAGCGATGACGAAATTGAAATGGGCGTCGGTATTCACGGTGAGCACGGACGTGAAACCATGGCTTTAGTCAGCGCCACAGATATCGTGGAAAAATTAGCCAGCGCGATTGAAGACGACCTGAATCTGAAAAAGGGCCAATCTGTGTTGTTACACGTTAACGGATTCGGCGCAACACCTTCAATGGAGTTATATCTGATTTACGAACTTGCCTCACAGTTCTGCCAAAAACGCGGCATCGACGTATGCCGTTCTCTGGTCGGCAACTATACGACCTCCCTTGATATGGCAGGGTGTTCAATC
>JAZGGE010000333.1:0-14223 GCA_036480195.1 Methylococcales bacterium | reverse complement strand
CGTCGGGTAGATTCTTTTTGGATAATCGCCTAAAAAGACAAATCATTTTCAGGTTTTATTTAGTGTCGGGTTCTTTAGTAGAGAAACGATATCCACGCCCTCTTAACGTCTCAATGGGATGCAAGATTCCCTCCGGATCGAGCTTCTTCCGTAACCTGCCCACGAAAACTTCAATAACATTGCTATCCCTGTCAAAGTCTTGAGCATAAAGATGATCTGTCAATGCAGTCTTTGAGATCACCCGCCCTTCATGTAAAGCCAGATATTCAAGAACCTTGTATTCATAAGCAGTCAGATCCAGTTTATTGCTATCCACTGAAACTTCCTGTGCCACGGTATCAATTTCAATATTGCCTAGCTTGATTGTTGGATGAGAATGGCCCGCAGATCGTCTAATCAAGGCATTAATCCTTGCCCACATTTCTTCATAATGAAAGGGTTTTACCAAATAATCGTCCGCACCAGCATCTAACCCTTCTACTTTATCTTGCCAACGATTTCTGGCTGTTAAAATCAGAATGGGAAAAGTAAACTGATTGGATCGCAACCGTTGAATTAACTCCATCCCCGAAATATCGGGCAGTCCCAGATCGATTAATGCCGCATCAATAGGAAACTCGCTACCAAAATAATAGCCCTCCTCACCAGTCAATGCAGCTTCCACCGCAAATCCCTTTCCAAGGAAAAATTCCTTGATTTGATGACAAAGCACCCTCTCATCTTCAACGATCAAAACACGCACAATCGTACCCCTCTCTACAGATCCTGGATTTCACCTGTTTCAGGATCCACCCTTATAAAACTCACACGGCCATCTTCGGGCGATAATACCTTAAATTCATAATATTCATTTTCCCCATTCCGAATAATTTTGCCTTCTAGAATTTGACCTTCAATTTTTTCAGCAAGCGATTCTGCAGCTTGCTCTACAGTCATCCGGCTTTCAACCATAACCAATTCGCTATGCTGATTTAAGTTACTATCATAGGCGAATGTCACTGCTGACCCCCACAGTCCCAAAAAAAGAACAATTCCGGCAAAGAATTTGAAATAGCTCAATATTAATTTACTGTTCAAAATAAGTAGACACTCTTCACCTTGCAATTATTTCAACAGCCATTTGATCCGGGAGGTTATCCCCAAAAGCTGTCCGAGAATAGAGTTAACATAACAATAGCTTACTGAATTTTCACTGAACTGGATAAATATCAGCATGGTATATCCTTTCCCATCAGCAATTTTATCGTCGGAATAAAAAAATACAACACCTCGGATCCATTACCTTACGATTTGTGCTTCCATAGACTCTTAGGCACCAGAACTGAATAAAATACGAATCTGACGCTGGATTTTTATTCATATGCAAGGCGTACAGACGCATAGCAAGCTATGCAACTCATTGTACAACGCGGAACGGCAAGTCAGTTTCGAGTTTTATTGTCACAGACCGCTAGTTCAAAACTATGCACTTTCAGTGCAAGGCTTTAGCTGCTACGCATTGTTATTCGGGGTTTTCGTATTTCAACAGATTCCAGTTTTTGACTTTACCATGAAGAGCATGGAGAACACGAAGAAGTAAAAATCTTCATGTTCTTCATGGTGATATTAATCTAATATTTTGTAAAACAGTAGCCACGTTAAGCTAAACGACTTTTAGTCATTGTCTGTGGAGCAACCTATGGACTTTCAGTCCTTAGAGCCTGTTCTTAGTGGTTGAGTTAAAGGCGGTACCTTAAAAGTCAGATTCAAGGCTACCTCATGCCATAGGACAATAGGGAACTTCCGATCGCGTTACCGAAAGCAGTACCCATACGGGTTACCAACCGATCAAGAATATGTTCCTTCGGTGTAAAATCTACCAGTTCCTCCGCTCCGATCTGGTCTCTGGCTACTGAATTTGTAGTACCCAACGCATCCACTAGACCCAGTTTTATGCCCTCGTCACCTGACCATACCAATCCCGAGAATATATCCGGATTATCCTTCAACCGATCGCCTCGACCTTCCCGCACAGACTTAATAAACTGCTGATGAATACCCTTCAACATTGTTTGAACATAGGCTTTTTCTTCCGGCCCCATAGGAAGAAATGGATCCATAAAGCCTTTGTGCTCACCCGCCGTCATCAGTCGACGCTCTACACCGAGTTTCTTGAGTGTATCCACGAAACCAAAACCATTCATCAACACACCGATTGAACCGACAAGGCTTGATGAATTAACAAATATTTTATCTGCGGCAGCTGCAATATAATAGCCTCCGGAAGCACAAATATCGGATACCACCGCATAGATAGGCAAATCTGGACGTTCCCCTCTAATTCGCCTGATTTCATCGTAAATATATGCAGACTGAACCGGACTGCCACCAGGAGAATTCATTTTCAAAATAATACCGCGCGTATTGCTATCCTCCACCGCGGCTTGCAAACCTTTAATAATATTATCGGCACTGGTTTCCCCTCCCTCCATTATCATACCTTTAATATTGATGATTGCGGTATGACCATTTACCGAAGCAAGTGATTTGGATTCGAATGGCCTGGCAAGCACAAAAAACAATGCTATCAAATAGGCGAACAGTAAAAACTTAAAGAAAATGTTCCAAAATCTCGTCTTGCGCTGTTCCGTGATAGCCGCAAGAGCCACCTTTTCGAGGACATCCCGTTCCCATGCACGGGATGAATTTTTACGTTCCATTGACTCATCAACTGAAAACTCTCCTGTTTTTTCGCTCATCTATATAAATACCTCATATACCAAAATATCCTGCTGATTATAACCATTCTCCGTTCACAAAGTTCATAACAATATTTCTGCAAGCTTTCTTGTCTCCGGTAGGCAAAGAAGGGGTTTGAACTGCTGTAATTCCATAGGGTCAGACGCCCCACAGGATACCGCGACTGAATCCACACCCGCATTATTGGCCATCACTAAATCGTGAACGCTGTCACCGATCATCAATACTCTGGAGCGAGTGACCTCCATTTCGTCAATTAGTTGGAAAAGCATCTTTGGATGGGGTTTCGATTCTGCTTCATCTGCACATCGAGTCGCATTGAAACAGGCTGTGGTTCCCGTTGCATTCAAAACGGATTGCAATCCTTTTCTACCTTTGCCGGTTGCTACGGCTAACATATAGCCCGCCTGTCGTAATTGAGACAGCATCGGCAGTACACCCTGAAACAAATCGTTAACATCCATATTTCTTGAGGTGTAGTGTTGCTTATAGGCTTGCACCAAATCACGCTTTTCTTGGGATGAAATGTCAGGAAATAGTTGGTGCATCGCTTCATCCAAATTCAACCCGATAATGCTCCTCGCCATTTTGGAAGAAGGGACATTAAATGAACATGCTTTTGCAGACTCCTGTATGGACTCCACTATCCAGTCAATTGAATTGAATAATGTCCCATCCCAATCAAACACCAGCAAATCAAAACGATTTTTCATGTCAATATATCATTTACGTTTAAGAATATCCGGTTTGAGTGGATAGATTTTCGCGTCTAGCCAAGTATACCTCTCGCTTTCAAGAATATCCCATTTATAGCACGTCTTTTTTTGCAAATGTCGTCGTTACAAAGCCTTCCAATAGCCTCCTAGCCCTTCACAAAAACTGACGCACTATAAACGGAGTATTCTCAAACGCGAAAGGTATAGAATCGCAGGAATAGCCATTTATCTCAATCTTCGGCAACAACTCCCATCACGAAAAGATGCGCACCGAAAGTGGGTATTTTTAAACACGAAAGGCATATACTCGCGGAGCCTCTATTCCATCGCCGTCAAAAACGATGTCAACGCTTCATCTAGAGGAGCGTTGATATGAAGAGTTTCCCCCGTTTCCGGATGGTTTAACACCAATTCTTCCGCATGTAGAAAAAGTCTGCTCAATCCCATTTTGCGCATTTCTTTCAACTTTTCAGATTCACCGTATCGCTCATCACCCGCGACAGGATGGCCAAGGTATGCAGAATGAACTCTAATCTGGTGAGTTCTCCCAGTGATTAATTTTGCTTCGACCAAAGTCGCCCCACTAAATTTCCGAACCCGTCGAAATTCAGTCTGCGCTCGCTTACCTGCAGAAGAAATAACAACCATGCGCTCTCCACTTTTTTGCACATTTTTAAGCAATGGTTGATCAACCAGCATTTTTTTACGCTGCCAAATCCCAGCCAACAAAACCAAATACTTTTTAGTGACTCTTCCTTCCCGAAAACACGCATGCAAAAATCGTAATGCACTTCGCTTTTTGGCGACAATAAGGCATCCGGAAGTTTCCCGGTCAAGTCGATGTACGAGTTCTAAAAATCTTGTCTCCGGTCGAATTAATCGCAAACCATCAATCACGCTGTAAGCCAACCCAGTTCCCCCATGCACTGCCATACCAGAGGGTTTGTTGAGGACAAGCAACGCCTCATCCTCATACAAAATCCTGGATTCCAAAAGTTCTGTGATCTTGTTGCCAGGGTGAACCTTGACGGGCATTTTCGAAATCCTCACGGGGGGTATCCTGACAACATCCCCAGCTTCCAGCTTTTGACTAGGCTTAACCCGGCCACGGTTGATCCGCACCTCCCCCTTCCTCATCATTCGATAGATTCTACTTTTAGGTACACCTTTCAATCGAGCAATAAGAAAGTTATCAATCCGTTGATGAGCGATTTCCTCATCTATCTCTACGTGTTCCACTTTCTGCGTTAATTTACTATTCATTTAACCGCTAACGAATCTTGAATTCCAAATCACAAATTGATGTTTTTATGTAAAATTGTTATAGTCAGGATAACTGACCGAACATACAGGTCTAAACAAATCTTAGAATGACGGCAAAATGAATGCCCCATCAAGATCAGGAACAGAATAAAACAGAAACAGTCAAAGTTAAACAATAACTCAATAAAAGACAACGAAGACTACAAGTTACAATTGCCAGGCAGCAGGGAATCGGGACGCAACATCGTGCTAGGAGGCTGTCCGAGAATAGAAAACGTGGCGAGAGGAGACCCTTTTTGAGTCAGATTTTTCGATCATTTGAGGCGAATAGTAAGCCTATTTTTAACGAAAATGATCGGAAAATCTGGCTAAAACGGGCTTTTCCGCAGTAGATTCTCTATTCTTAGATAACCCCCCTAGTGATATCCCTGACAGTGAGCTTTATCCTGTGCATCATTTTTCTAACATGGAGAAGGTAACTCCACACATAGGCTATGGATGCATTCGTAATTCCGCACAGTAACCGTTTTTCACTTCTTTATAGCTTTAATCATGAGTCCGCGCAGGATAGCGTGAAGTTCTAAACAAAATTTGTAATTAGGTTCAGAAACTGATCCCACTACCGCGCCGAACCAACCCAATCAAATTAAGAAGCACGAAAAACAGCTCCACCCTGCAGCAATTTACTTCTGTCTTTGCGAATAAGCAAAAGGAACAACAGAATGAGAAGAATGCTGATCAATGCCACACAGCCGGAAGAGTTGCGTGTCGCTCTCGTAGACGGTCAAAAACTCTACGACTTTGATATAGAAGTACCATCAAGGGAGCAAAAAAAATCAAATATTTACAAAGGTATTATCACCCGGCTTGAACCCAGCCTTGAGGCTGCTTTCATTGACTATGGTGCCGAACGCCATGGTTTTTTACCCTTCAAAGAAATTTCGCCCAGTTACTTTTCCAAATCATCGAGTGGTGAACGTGACCGCCGTAATATCAAAGATCTGCTAAGAGAAGGCCAGGAACTTGTTGTCCAGATAGAAAAAGAGGAACGCGGCAATAAAGGAGCAGCTCTAACAACATTCCTTAGCTTGGCAGGAAGCTACTTGGTATTAATGCCTAATAACCCTAGAGCCGGCGGGATTTCCCGCCGTATCGAAGGGACAGTGCGCACTGAATTGCATGAAGTTATTGACTCCCTTGAGGTGCCTGAAGGCATGGGACTCATTGTCCGCACTGCGGGCGGAGGCCGAAATTCTGAAGAATTACAATGGGATCTCAATTATCTGTTGCAATTATGGGAAGCTATCGACCGTTCCTCTGGTGAGAAAAAAGGCGCATTTCTCATTTTTCAAGAAAGCAATATAATTATCCGTGCATTGCGAGATCATCTGCGAGCCGATATTGATGAAATTCTCCTCGATAGCCCGTCTGCATTCCGATTGGCAAAGAATTTTCTACAGCAAGTGATGCCTCACTTCCTGGCAAAGGCTAAACTCTATGAGGATTCTGTTCCACTGTTTAACCGCTATCAAATCGAGAGCCAGATTGAATTAGCCTATAATCGGGAAGTTCACTTGCCGTCAGGCGGAATGATCGCCATTGACCATACTGAAGCCCTGACTTCCATCGATATTAACTCGGCACGGGCTACAAAAGGCGGGGATATCGAGGAAACTGCACTGAACACCAACCTGGAAGCTGCAGACGAAATTGCCAGGCAACTAAGACTTCGCGATCTAGGCGGTCTTTTTGTTATTGACTTTATCGATATGTCACCAGCGAAAAACCAGCGGGCAGTGGAAACACGCCTGCGGGAAGCAGTAAAAATCGATCGTGCGAGAATTCAAATCGGAAGGATTTCCCGTTTCGGCTTACTGGAAATGTCCCGTCAACGCCTGCGTCCTTCTCTGCAGGAGGCAACTCATCTTCTCTGCCCAAGATGTAAAGGCCAGGGACGAATACGTAATATTGAATCATTAGCGCTCTCTGTGCTACGCATCATCGAAGAAGAAGCGATGAAACGAAACACTGAGAAAGTCATTGCTCATGTACCCATTGATGCGGCCACGTTTTTGTTGAATGAAAAACGATCCGCAGTTGAACAAATTGAAAAAAGGCATAATGTAGCGCTGATATTGATTCCGAGCAAACGACTGGAAACGCCTGAATACGAAATCAATCGAATAAGGAGCCAGGATGCTATTGAGGGTGATGACGAGATCAGTTACCAACAAATCCAGGAAGAGGAGCCTCAAACCTCGAATTACGTATCTAAACCCGTGCCACCCGTTGAAGAAGCAAGTGTGAAGGATTTCTTACCTTCATCACCGGCCCCCATAAAGAAAAAACAATCTCCCGGCTTCATTAAACGATTCTGGAAGAATTTGGTTGGCCCTGGTAAGACTAAAACCAAAAGCAAAGAAACAAAAACCACTCCGGCAAAGGGGGATAGGAGAAAATCATCCCCTCAGACACCGTCCCGAAAACGTACGGCACAATCCAGGCCACGCCGGAACAACCAGGCTAAACAAAGGCAGACTCCTACAAGTAAAACGGTGGAGTCGCAAACTAATAAAGACAAAGTAGTTGATCATCAAAATAATCCACCGAAAAAAACAAAACCTTCAGACCAGAGAAAGCGCCCAGGTGGGCGGCAGCAAGGGAGCAACGAAGGTAGCGGAAGACGGCGTCCCAGACGAGGGAAAACGGGTTCTCAGGAACAACAGAATAATCTTGTGGAGAAAACTCAAACTAATTCTGTCCCCTCGACTTCTGTTCCAGATAAAACACTGCCAGATGAGACCGATGAGACCAAGAGTAAATCTGAAGTAATTTCGAATTCGATCGCTCAGAGTGAAGAAATCGCTTCACCCAAACCGGTAAAAAGAACAATTTCTGGAAGTGCCAGTCCACAGCAAAAACCTGCTACCCAGAATAATGAACAGGAAGATAAACCTTCGCAGCGTACAGTAGCGACTCCTCGCCCGCGACAAAACTCAACAGTGGATAAAGCTGAATCCGGCAATATCCTGGAAAGCGAATCTGGTAATACTGAGAGAAAAGCCCAGCGGACTCGACGTCCACGGAGGAAAGTGAGTACGAAGGAACAGCCCGAGCCAAATAACAATAAGGATAACCCACCAAGCACCAAAGAAACGTAAGTGACTTGTTTTTGCCCCTATTCTAGGTTGTACATTTAGTTGCGCATCTTGTATACGCCTATTTGTATGCCTTGAGTATGAATAAAAAACGGGGATCCGTTTCAGATTATAGTTAAATCTGTTTCCTAAATGCTGAAACCCCATGTGCGAAGAGCATAATAAAGAAAAACCAACCGGCCTACAGACCTATTTTCGTCTGTTAACCTATGTAAAACCTCACTGGTTTCTCTTCCTTATCGGATTGTTGGGCTGGTTGCTATCTGCTTTGGCCCAACCCGCTTTTGCCTGGTTAATTGGGTATATTGTTGATGCCTTACAACAACAGAACAGGGAAGGGATTTTCCTAGCACCCATTGCTTTTATATCCATCGTTTTCGTCCGTAGCCTGGGATCTTTTCTAGGGACATATTATCTTGCCAAAGTTGCAAACAATGTAATCCATACCTTGCGTTGCCAGATCTTTACCCAATACACCCGGTTGACCAATGCATTTTTCGACAATAATAATTCAGGCAACCTTATCTCACGGATCACCTACAATACTGCCCAAATATCCGAAGCATCAACTCAGGCTGTCACCGTTGGAGTTCGGGAAGGCTGTACTGCAATAGGGCTGCTTGCGTATCTATTGTTCATGAACTGGAAGCTTTCACTGGTCTTCCTTATTATTACTCCTCTCATCGCTTATCTTGTTAGCCTGGCTAGTAAGCGTTTCAGAGCCATCAGCCAAAACATCCAAACCACGATGGCAGACATCACCAAAATTGCCACAGAAATGCTATCCGGTTATCGAGTCATGCGGAGTTTTGGTGGCGAAAACTATGAAATCAGTCGATTTAACGACGCCAGTCATACCAATGCCTGCCAGTCAATGAAAATGGTGAAAGCATCCGCTATCCACTCATCAGTCTTACAGCTTATCGTTGCTCTGGCTTTGTCTGCTTTAATTTATCTGGCTCTCAAGTTAATGACGGATGCAAGCGCAGGTGAATTTGCGTCCTACATCACTGCAGCTGTCTTACTTCCCAAACCTATTCGCCAGCTCACCAACGTCAATACCTACATTCAAAAGGGTATCGCTGCGGCAGAAAGCCTATTCGACATCATCGACCAACCCGGCGAAATAGATACTGGAACATATCAAGTAGAACGAACCGCCGGAAAGCTGGAGTTCGATAATCTGACATTTACTTATCCTGGCTCCAAAACACCCGTACTGAAAGATATTTCCCACATCATTCAGCCAGGGCAAACAGTAGCACTCGTAGGGCATTCCGGTAGTGGAAAGACAACGCTTGCCAGTCTTGTCCCTCTGTTTTACCGATACCAACAAGGTGCAATTCTCCTGGACGATGTCGAAACCAAAAATTACACATTATCCAGTTTGAGAAATCAGATTGCCCTGGTTACTCAACATGTCACTCTATTTAACGACACGGTTGCCAGGAATATCGCCTATGGCTCGCTGCAACATGCCAGCCGCGATGAAATTCTGGCGGTCGCCGAAGCTGCCAATGCTAAATCATTTATTGAACTGTTACCTGAAGGACTTGAAACTCAAATAGGCGAGAACGGGGTTAGCCTTTCAGGTGGGCAACGCCAACGGCTTGCCATTGCAAGAGCGTTTCTCAAGGATGCGCCTGTTTTAATTCTGGACGAAGCAACATCAGCGTTGGACACTGAAGCAGAACGCCAAATCCAACAAGCATTGGAAAAGGTAATGAAAAATAGAACGACTTTTGTGATAGCTCACCGCTTATCAACTATCGAAAAAGCAGATATCATTCTGGTTCTGGATCAAGGACGAATTATCGAAAGGGGAAAACATGAAGCATTACTCGCTAAAGGTGGCCCCTATGCTCAGCTACACCGCTTACAATTTTCCGACAATTCAACAACACCCTCGCATCGGGAAGCTATCAGAGAATAGAGAATCTACTACAGAAAGCCCATATTGGCTATAATTTCTCTTTTAGTACTCCGTCAATGTTGTATTGACGGGTATAGGGAGTTGAGAAATGGTCAGCTGTTAGGCGTACGAGTGCAGGACTAGCAAGCTACAAGCTAATTCAAGCGAGTGCAACAACACTGATGACCATTTATCAGCTTCTTATACCCGTCTTAATAATGTTGATGGAGTACTGGACAGTCCCTAGTTCTTCTCCATTACAGTAAAAAACCATGACATCTTTCACCCCTTATTCCGCATTGCTCGGCGGATCACTCATTGGTCTTTCCGCTGCGTTACTATTGCTGCTAAAAGGTCGAATTGCAGGCATTACCGGCATAATGGATGGACTTTTGCCTCCTTATGGAAGCGATGCCCTGTGGCGTATCATTTTTTTAATCGGCATGGTACTCGGTGTTCTTCTTTTTAAACAAGCAGGTGGTAATGTTTCTGAAATCGCCATTGAAGCATCGAACATCACACTAATTTTTGCCGGTCTGCTAGTCGGCTTTGGTGCTAACCTGGGTAGTGGCTGCACCAGTGGGCATGGAATTTGTGGAATAGCCCTGGCTTCCAAACGTTCTATCGTTGCGACCCTGGTATTTATGTTTTCTGCATTCGCTACTGTATTTGTTACCCAACATCTATTCTAAATACAATGAAGTTACTCGTCGCTTTACTCTGTGGGATTTTGTTTGGCCTTGGCTTGGCGGTTTCACAAATGATAAATCCCGCCAAGGTCATAGGATTTCTTAATGTTATCGGAAATTGGGATCCAAGCCTTGCCTTTGTTATGGGCGGAGCATTAACAGTTATGACAATAGCCCGTATCTACATTTTACGCCGTCCAGCACCATTACTTGAAAGCCAGTTTTACCTGCCTGAAAAAAGGACACTTGATCGTAGATTGATCATCGGAGCAATTTTATTTGGTATCGGCTGGGGAACCGCAGGATTTTGCCCGGGTCCCGCACTTGCTTCAATAGGTATCGGAGGTGAGAAAGTGTTAATTTTTGTGGTTTCTATGCTCGTTGGAACACTACTATTCAATCACTTTTTTCATCCCAAAAAATACTGTTGTGACTATTGATCCCTTTTCCTTCAGCGAAATAACGCGCTCAAGCAGTCCTTCAACTTTGAAATGACTGCTTATCCCCAAAAACACACTGCCAATCTCGGGTAAACTGATCCACTGCTGGTTGTACAGCCGGGTGAGAAATCATTTGCTCAGCGACATCAACCGGCAAGGTAATGGCAGCAATACCCAGTGTTATGACTGCCATTACTTGCTGGGTACTTTTAAAGCTCGCCGCCAATATTTCAAGGTAAATTTCAATCATTTCTTATTTTTGCTCGCCCTCTTCCATACCTGTTCGCCTTTATTACTTCTGGATCTGCGTCCACTGGAATCAGTTTTGACTTTGCGAGATTTGTGAGTCGTATTATTTTTCCTATCATGGCTGGGTTTAGACTTGGCTTTGGTTTTCTTTACCACATCAAGTGAAACCGTCTCATAACCTGTATCAGCAATCCTGGGAATTTGTTTTTTTAATAACTTTTCGATATCCGCCAACAAATGCGCTTCTTCAGGGGCAACTAAAGAAATGGCTTCACCTTCTGTACCGGCTCTACCCGTACGACCAATACGATGTACATAGTCCTCTGCAACAGCAGGCAGATCATAATTAACTACATGGGGTAATTGTTCAATATCAAGCCCTCGTGCTGCTATATCCGTAGCAATTAGCGCCGTGACTTTGCCTTCTTTAAAGCCTTCCAGTGCGCGGGTTCTGGCCCCTTGAGTTTTATTGCCGTGCAATGCGCTGCACCGGATACCATCCTTTATCAATTGCTTGCACAAGCGATCAGCGCCATGCTTGGTTCTGACAAATACTAGCACCTGTCGCCAATTACCATCCCCAATCAACCAGGAAATGAGTTCCCGTTTGTTTTCCCTATGGATGGGATAAACGAATTGAGATACGGTATCAGCAGCTACATTTTTCCGGGCCACTGCAACTTCGACTGGATTATTTAGCAATTGATCAGCCAGAACCTTGATTTCTTTCGAATAAGTCGCAGAAAATAATAAGTTTTGTCGTTGATCGGGTAATGCTGCCATCACTTTGCGAATATCTCTGATAAATCCCATATCCAGCATACGATCCGCTTCATCCAGCACAAAGAATTGTACATTCGATAAATCGACTTTCTTCTGATACAACAAATCTAACAATCGCCCCGGTGTAGCTACAAGGATATCCGCACCCCGTTGTAGACGTTTGATCTGTGTATTAATACTTACGCCGCCAAACACGACTTCGGTAAATAACGGTAAATGCTTGCCATAGGTTCTGAAACTTTCATGCACCTGCATAGCCAGTTCGCGGGTGGGTGTCAGAATCAATGCCCGAGTTGGACGTGGCCTCTTTGTTAATGGCTGGTTTTTTAAAAGCTCTAGCAATGGCAATGCAAAACCTGCGGTTTTACCCGTTCCAGTTTGTGCGCCGGCAAGTAGATCCCGACCCTGCAATACTAGCGGGATAGCCTTTTCCTGCACTGGAGTGGGTTTATCATACCCTTGCTCGGCAATGGCTTTAAGCAACGGGGCAGATAAATCTAAATCATTAAATGACATATTAATTTTGATATTCTCTCGTTCGTAGATAGGGTTAGGAGCCGGAATTAAAATACTTGCGGAACTAACGTGGGATTTTTGTTCCTGTTCAGGATAAAAAAAGAGGCACATTAAACGCTATGCTGCTCTTGTCCTAACACCGAAAGGGACAAAAAGACAATTCACAGGTTCGGAATGTATTTAATGCAGGTTCCTTAGTTAACAATAGACGCTCGACTGACAATAATACGAATATTTCTAAGTAGCGCCCTATCGGCGATTGGCCCCAACCGGGTTTTAACCCGTATAGTTCGTCCGGATGGAATGGTACCATGTACATACTCGGAGAATTGCCTCATTCGCCCTGATTCATCCGGATATTGAATGATCAACTCTATACGGTTAACGCTGACAGATGTTGGATTCGCTACTTCGGTCATCAGATAGCCTGAACGATTTAAACCTGGCCTGGTTTTAAGATACCGACCCGGATTCTGGGGCAAATCCAATAACACCAGACTACGGGCAGCTTTGCGACCCGGATCTGATTTTGAACCTGCTGCAGCCCGAAAATACTCAACTGCACTGCGCCGATCGCGGCGCTGGAGGGCGAGCTCCCCCAGGCCGTTGAGCGCTGTTGCCGTGGGCAACAACCTGGTACTCTTTTCCAGGTCAATTTGAGCGCCTAGCGCATCTCCCAATTCCTGGCGGGTAAGACCGCGCTGGACGAAGTAATGAAAAAACTCTGAATTTAGTTTCACAGCCCGGTTATAACTTGCCAAAGCATCTCGATAACGATGCTGAGTATAGAATGCATCACCACGCAAAGCATAGAAATGTCCTTCCTGCGGCTCGATCGCAAGCGCTTTTTTGGCAAGGCTGAACGCCTTCCTGAAATCATTTTTCGCCAGAGCTTTACGTCCCTGATCGTAGGCATCATAGGCTGGTTTGGTCTTCCTTATTCTGGCAATCTTTTTAAGATACCGCTGTTTGCCCATTTCGCCACCGGCTCCAAGACGCTGAATCGTAGCCCGATTATTTTCAACACGCTCCTGTGAAGGCGGATGGCTCGAAAACAAACCAGAAAACCAGTTAGACTTCCTGTCTTTCGACAATCTGACAAAAGTCTCTTGCAATGCAACCGCTGCCTGGGGGTCGTATCCAGCACGTTTCATATACTCCGTGCCATATAAATCTGATTGCCGTTCAGCTTCACGACCATATTTCTGATTGAGCAAGGAAGCCGCTAACTGTGCCCCACCTACCGCCAGATTCGCATAGTCGCTATCTCGTGCCGCAATACCGGTTGCTAAAATAACACCTTGCAGGAGCATCCCCCTTTCCATCCCCTTTGCACCATGACGAGCTGCTGCATGAACAATTTCATGACCCAATACTGCAGCCAACTCAGCCTCGCTACCCAGTTCAAGTAAAAGACCTCGATTAACTGCGATTTTTCCACCCGGAAGAGCCCAGGCATTGGGTACAGAGTTATTTAAGACAACGAACTCATAGGGCAGCTTCCGATCGCTCACTGCGGCTAAGCGATGGCCCACCTGATTCACATATCGGGTCAAATCAGGATCCACCCGATACACTCCTCCCTGCATTTGCCGACTGGGCAGATATTGCTTTTGTCCAATGGAAATTTCCTGGGCTTCAGAAACCAGGGTAAACTCACGTTTTCCTGTAACTGGGTTGACGCTACAGCCTGAAATAAGAACAATAAGAAGTGAAAAAACAACGGTAAAATGAAACATCAGCTTAGCGGGTCATACT
>JAZGGE010000332.1:0-5819 GCA_036480195.1 Methylococcales bacterium | reverse complement strand
AGCCGTTCCCTGAGCAAGCTGGTGCATGACAAGACGGTTGGCAATGCCTTCTTTGTCAATCAGTTTCTGCAGTCACTGGTTGAAGATGAATTATTGACCTTTATTCCCCCATTACCCCATGGTGATCGAGAGCGGAAAGATAAGGAGAGAGGGGGATGGACCTGGGATATTGCACAAATTCAAGCCAAAGGTGTCACTGACAATGTAGTCGATTTAATGGAGGGCAAGATCGGTAAACTCGCACCGGCGACTCAACAAGTACTGAGATTAGCGGCCTGTGTGGGCAATACCTTTGACCTGAAAACTCTATCGATTATTGACGAACGTCCCCTGGGTGAGACGTTGAAAAATGTCTTGGCAGGTGTAGCAGAAGGTCTGCTTTTCCCCTTGGACGACCACTATAAACAGATGGCCGTCTTTGAGGACAGCGTGCTGTCGACAAAGAGAACACTCGCCAATGATAGCGAGCCAGAAAGGGCCGTTTTCAAGTTTGTGCATGATCGTGTTCAGCAGGCGGCCTACGCCATGATCGAGCCGGGACAAAGAGATGAAATTCATCTGAACATCGGGCGATTGCTACTGGCCAATACCTCGCGTGAAGCCTTGGCGGATAAACTGTTCGATATTGTTAATCAACTCAATCATGGGACAGCTCTAATCAGTGACAGGTCGGAAAAATCGAGATTAGCTGAATTAAACCTGAAGGCCGGCCAGGCGGCGAAATTAGCTACGGCTTATGACTCTGCGCTGAACTATTTAAATAGGGGGCTGGGGCTTCTTACTGAGGATAGTTGGCAACGTGAGTATGAGCTGACCTTGGAGCTATACGTGGGAGCGGTACAGACCGCCCGCATGAGCGGCAAATTTGAGCAGATGGAACATTACGCTGACGCGGTGTTACTAAACGCCCGGACCCTGTTGGATCAGATGGCGATATATGAGAGCAAGATGCGGGCAAAAACCGCCCAAAGCCAGCAAGGGCAAGCCATTAAGTTTGCTCTGCAAGGTCTGCGGCAACTGGGTTTGACCCTTCCGGAAAATCCAAGCGAAGAGGATGTCAGGCAAGGCTTTGAGCAATTGCAGCCCCTATTGGCCGGGAAGTCCATCCCGGATCTGATTGATTTACCACCCATGACCGATCCAATCCAACTGGCTGCTATGCAGATTATGATGACGGCGATGCCGCCCGCGTATCAGACCAATCCCGGCTTAATGTTACTATTGGACTTCAAGCAGATTGAATTATCCATCAAATACGGCAACACCAGCGTCTCATTATATAGCTATGCTACCTACGGCTATATTCTGTGCAGCAACTACGACGACATTGATACCGGTTATCAATTCGGTCGGCTTGCACTGAATTTGTTGAACAAGCTCGATGATAATGCGATGAAGTGTAAGATTGCCCAGCTGTATTACACCTTTGTAGCGCACTGGAAAGCTCACGCCCGAGAAACAATCCAACCCCTGCTGGATGGGTATCAAAGCGGACTGGAAACGGGCGATATTGAGTATCTCACCTACTGCGCGCAGGTTTACAGCTGTAATCTTTATTTAATCGGCTACGATCTGGTTACGGTAGAGCAAGAGTCAGCCGCCTTTGCCCAGGTATTCACCCGCCTCAAACAATCAAACATTTTGATTTTGCAAAGGATTTATTGGCAGGCCGCCTTGAATCTGCTGGGGCAATCCTCAGACCCCTGCCTGTTAGTCGGCCAGGTTTTCGATGAGAAGATCAGACTGCCACAGCTTAAACAGAGCAACAATAGTTTGAGCCTGTTCATGACCTATTATAATAAATTGCTGCTCAGCTATCTGTTTCAGGATTACCGGCAAGCGCGGACCAATGCCGAGCAGGCTGCAAAGTATGCCCACGGAAATCCGGGGGCGCTTGGTGTGGTGATATTTAATTTGTATGACTCACTATCGCTGCTGGCCGTCTGCCCGGATACCCCGGAAACGGAACAAAACGGAATTCTTGAGCGGGTCGCCGCCAACCAGGAAAGAATGAAATACTGGGCTGATCACGCCCCGATGAATTATCTGCACAAATTTTATCTGGTAGAGGCCGAGCGGGCCCGAGTGCTCGGCCAGGATGCTGCCGCCGGCGAATATTATGATCAGGCGATCGAACTGGCAAAAGAGCATGAATATATCAATGAGGAGGCCTTAGCCTACGAATTGGCAGGAAAGTTTTATCTGGCAAAAGGACGCACCAGGCTGGCCGGGTTCTATCTGCGCGACGCGCATTATGCCTATCGACGCTGGGGTGCTATAGCAAAAGTCAAAGATGTGGAGCAGCGCTATGAAGCGGTATTGGTCGGTGCTTGGCAACAACTACAGAGGCCCACGGTGACCACTGTCTCAACATCCACCGGCGAAACTGCCCGGTTGCTCGACATTCAAACCCTGGTTAAGGCATCACACACACTCTCCGGCGAGATTGTCCTACCCCGGCTGCTCGAGAAAATGATGCGAGTAATGATTGAAAATGCCGGAGCTGAAAATGGATTTCTGTTATTGCCTGGAAGGGATTGCTGGTGTATCGAGGCGGAAGGGGCCTTGAATCAGGCTGAAGTGCGGGTCTTGCAATCCATTCCCCTTGAAACAGCGAGCGGCCAGCACAAGATCCCGCAGATTTCTGAGGCGATTGTCAATTATGTGATACGCACGCGAGAGAGCCTGGTCTTGAATGATGCCGTTCATGAAGGCAGATTCTCTCATGATGCATATGTTGTCAAACGGCAACCGAAATCAGTACTGTGTATACCACTATTAAATCAGGGTCACCTCACCGGCCTCCTGTATCTGGAAAACAACCTGACAACCGGCGCCTTTACTTCGGAGAGACTGGAACTATTGAAGCTGCTGTCGTCACAAGCTGCCGTTTCCATTGAAAATGCCCGGCTCTACGCCAACTTACAAAGCAGCGAAAAAAAGTACCGCGCTATTTTTGAAGAGTCTAAGGATTTGATATTTATCAGTACCATGGACGGCCAATTCATTGACGCCAGTCCAGCCTGTGAAACTTTGCTGGGATTTACCCGGTCGGAATTCCTGCAACTCAATGCGCTGGCCGTCTATGCTCGTCGAGCCGATCGGACTCGTTTTCGGAAAGCCATGGCCCATCAGGGAGCCGTTAAGGATTTTGAAGTTAGACTGCGGCATAAAGAAGGTCATGAAATCGAGTCGCTGGTGACGGCGACGGTGCGTCAGTCGGAAGATGGGAACATCCTGGGGTATCAGGGTATTGTGCGCGATATCACCGCCCAAAAAGAAGCCGCACGAGAACGTCTATACGCACTTGAATCACGACATGCCAAAGAGGCGGCTGAAGCCGCCACCCGCGCCAAATCGAGTTTCCTTGCCAACATGAGCCACGAACTTCGAACACCGCTGAATACTATTATCGGTTTTACCCGGTTAGTGGCCAGGCGTTGTGAAGACATTCTGCCCCAGATACAACATGAAAATCTAGGTAAGGTCCTGATCAGTGCGGATCATCTGCTGATGCTGATTAATAGCATACTGGATCTATCCAAAATTGAGTCCGGACACATGGAAGTGCTCCGTACGGAGGTGATATTGCCGCCGTTGATAGATCTATGTATATTCACTGTCGAACCCATAGCCGAGAGTAAAAATCTACGTTTGATTAAACAGGTCGATGCCAACCTTCCGGTGCTGCAAACGGATATCGATAAACTCAAGCAGATCCTTATCAACTTCTTGAGCAACGCCGTAAAATTTACTCATGAAGGCTCTATTACGATAAGAGTTAAACAATCCGGTAGCAACACCATTGACTTCAGCGTGGCCGATACAGGAATCGGTGTCCCTGAGGATGCATTTGAAAAAATATTCGAGGAGTTTCGCCAAGTTGATGATGACCGGGCTCGCAAATACGGCGGAACCGGGCTAGGATTGGCGATCACCCAGAGACTTGCCCGACTACTGGGTGGTGAAGTGAAGGTAGAGAGCACTATTGGAGTGGGTTCAACATTTACTCTGATACTTCCAGTCAATTGATTCGTCGGTCTGAGAACCTATTCAAGATCTCGCTGAAGGGCGCATTGCGGCGTTAAAAGTGGTCTCAAAATGCTTACAAGTATACTGCGCAATCTGGTATATTCTTTTCGGACAATCGCCTTAAATGAAGGAAAGAGAGGGGGACACCATGGCCAAAAAATTCAGTCGTCGGCATTTTCTCAAAACAGTGGGAACGGGCCTGGCAGCGGGGGCTGCGATTTCGAGTCCCCCATTCATCATTCGCAATGCCTATGCTGGGCGGAAGACAGTACGGTTTCTGGGAGCGGAAAACGTAACCGGAAACTGGGATCCTACGGCTAACACCTCTTTAGCTAATGTCTTGATCGAAACACAGACATTTAACCATTGTATTTTCTATCCGATGATACCCGGCAGGGATCCGTTAAGTCCCACCAATCAAATCATCGAGAACATTAAGATGATCAACCCCTTCGTTGCGGAATACAAAGTTCGCAAGGGTATCAAATTCCACAATGGAAAGGATTGCCTTGCCGAAGATATAAAAGCTTCCATAGAGTATGCATCTACACCCGGCAGGCCTCGTGGTGTAATTCCCGGCGCGGAAATGATCGATGTAAAAATTATAAATAGCCACGCTGCCTTAGTGAGCAGCGAAGCCAAAGGGATACCGCTTAACAATTCACTGAATTACCTGCATCCCTTTGTCTGCATAATGTCAGCACAGGACATTGTGGAAAAGAATATTGAAAAGAGAATAAACGGTACCGGGCCCTTTAAATTTATCGCCCAGGAGGGCGACAACACTATTCTTGAAGCCAATCCGGATTATTATTTAGGGCGTCCAAAGATTGATCGCCTGGTATTCTCCTATGTGCCGGATTCAACCACAAGGATAATGTCGCTTTTATCCGGGGAAGCGCAGATGATAGAGCGTCTGGAGCCTGAGCAATTCCAAAGCTTATCCAAAAATGACAAAGTACGGGTAACAAAAACTGTATCAATCGAAAATAAATACCTGCATTTCAGATGCAACAAAAAGCCTTTTGACGATCTTCGTGTCCGCAGGGCTGCCTGCCACGCAATCGACCGCAGCACTATTGTCGAAATCATGGGCGAAGCAGGCACAGCTGTATACAACATCGTGCCGCGAGGTAAAATAGGATATAGCGATCTGTCGACAATTCCTGAATACGACCCCCATAAATGTCAGCAGCTACTCTCCGATGCCGGTTATCCTAAAGGTAAAGGATTACCTGAATTAGAATATATCACCTCCACTGGATTCTACCCAAAGACTAAGGAGTATGGTGAAATCATTCAGGCCTTAATGCAGGAACAGGGCTTCCCCGTTAAGCTGACGGTACATGAGCCGGCGACGTGGAATGAGCGCATATATAACCTGGCGGAAGGGCACATGGTCGACTGCGGCTGGGCAGCAACCGCACCGGAGCCCGGGGTTCATCTGAATCTTTTATGGAACAATCCACCCGCCTTACAAAACGGGTTAAACGATAAAGATGTGAATGCATCCATCGCGAAACAGTTGCAAGAACCAAATTTAACGAAAAGAATAGAAATACTCAAAACAGAAACCTATCCGCTACTTGTCGAACGCTCTCCAAGCCTGGCGTTATTTACTTCGGTCATGTTGCATGGAATGGCCAAACAACTTGAAGGTGTTCACATATATCCGGATGGATCGCTTAACTTGCTGAAAGCAGATGTGGTATAAACCCATACGAGGGGTGCGATTAAAAGTGATGCACATACAGATGTCATCTATTTTTACCATGAAGAACATGAAG
>JAZGGE010000331.1:0-11864 GCA_036480195.1 Methylococcales bacterium | reverse complement strand
TGCAGAGCAGCTTTATGTCCTTGATCCCGATAGCAACAATAGGCGTCTATCAATTGACTTGTCTCCCTACCGGTAAAAAACCCAACCTGCTCAAGTTGCTTTAACAAGGTAACACTGCCCGTGTAATCTACTAAATTTTCGACTGCCCCAGCCTTTGAGAGCACCCCATATTGAACCAGAAACTCGATATCAACAATCCCACCCCTTCCTTGTTTAATATCGAATTTATTTGGATCTTTAGTGGCCATGTTAGCTCTCATTTTCTCACGCATTTCTTTTACTTCCTGCTTTAACGTAGTGGTATCTCGTGGAAGACGCAATATATCGGCCCGGATTTTATTGAATTTCCTTTCTATTTGAGTATCACCAACAATAAACCTCGCTCTAACTAGCGCCTGATGCTCCCAGGTCCAGGCATCCTGCTTTTGATACTTTTCGAACGCATCAATGCCACTAACCAATAAACCCGAGTTTCCACTTGGGCGCAGTCTCATATCAATGTCGTATAAAACTCCAGATAACATCTTGATATTTAATAGACTGATGATTTTTTGCCCAAGACGGCTATAAAACTGCCCAACAGCAATTGGTTTTGCACCATTGGTTATGGTATTTGGGCTATTGGCATCGTATAGAAATACTAAATCCAGATCGGAACCGTATCCTAATTCCATCCCACCCAACTTCCCATAACCGATAATCGCAAATCCAGATTTTTCATTTGCTGCTGCGTGTGGTGGTACCCCGTATCTTTCCGTCACGGCTTCCCAGGACATATTCAGAACCTGATTCAAGATAACTTCCGCAATATCAGTTAAATAATCACTGACCACCATTAATGGAATAATATCCATGATGTCTGTCGCTGCAACCCGAAGGATATGGCTCTGTTTGAAATGGCGTAGCTCACTCATTTGGCGCTCAATATCGACTGTACTTATTTCTGCGAGAGTATTAGCAAGATCTCCTTTTAACTGTGCTCTCTGTTGGGGGGCATAGAGGCTCCGAGGATCTATAAGTTCATCGAGCAGCAGCGGATACTGTGATACATAATTGATTATCCAGGAACTGGCATCAGCCAATTTTACCAACTGAGAAAGAGCAAGGGGGTTCTCGACCAATAGGCTCAGGTAAACACTTCTCCCTGCAATCGCTTCGAGGAAATTGAGTATTCTATTTAAGGTGGATTCAGATTGGTGGCACGATCCAACGGCGTTTAATACCATTGGCATCAAATCATTTAGGTATTCTATTCCCTTTGTTCCCAACCGTTTTACCGGACCACCATCCCGGAATTTGGCCAGAAGCACGAGCATCCCTGAAGGATCCTGGTAACCGATTGTACCCGCTATTTGAAAAAGATACTCGTCGTCCCCCACTCCCATCCATAGCTTATCAGCATCCCCACCTTCACCGTCGGATTGCGGTGATTCAAATACTTGTTCGAAAACAGAATGAACAGATTCCCGGGTCTCATCCAATCTATTTCTTAAGTTATCCCAATCTGAATAACCCAATGAAAAAGCAAGCCTTAATTGATTTTCTGAATCTATCGGTAGATCATGCGTTTGTTGATCGGCGTACTGCTGCAGCCGATTCTCGACCTGACGGAGAAACCGGTAGGATTCGCACAACTTTTCAACGACCGCTTTCGGTAGAATAGATTTTTCGCCAAGAATTTTCAATACAACCAGGATTCGGCGCTCTTGCAAATTCGAATCACGACCGCCTCGTATTAGTTGAAATGCTTGCCCGATAAACTCAATTTCTCGTATACCGCCACGACCCAGTTTAATATTTTCCATCCGATCTTTGCGCTGCAACTCTTGAGTTATTTTGAGTTTGAGTTCACGAATCGCACTGAAAGCACCGTAATCCAGATATCTACGATACACAAAAGGCCGTAACAATTGTTGTAGATATTCCCCTGTCTTAAGATCTCCAGCCACAGGTCGAGCCTTAATCATCGCGTAGCGTTCCCATTCTCGGGCTTGGCTTTGATAGTAGTTTTCCATAGCATCGAAACTCATAACCAACGGTCCGCTATCTCCGAAAGGTCTGAGACGGGTATCCACGCGAAAAACAAAACCATCCTCTGTAGTTTTATCGATTACGTTAATCAGACTTCTCGCTAAACGAATAAAGAATTCACTGTATTCTGTTCCTTTTTTATCGTCGAGTACGCCATCTTCCGGATAGGCAAAAATCAGGTCGATATCTGATGAATAGTTCAGTTCCCATGCGCCTAGCTTACCCATGCCAAGAACTACCAATTTTTGGGGGGAACCATTAGACAGTACCGGTATTTTGCTTTTTCTACATAAAGCGTCGTATAAGTAGTCCAGGCTCAGCTGTAAACACACTTCAGCTAATAATGTTAAGTCAGAAAGCGTTTGTTCTAACTGCGCCCAACCTGCTATATCCCTCCAGGCAATTCTCACCATTTCCCGATTACGGAATTGTCGTAAAACTCTGATTAACATTTCTTCTGAATCGACATCCCCGATAACCGCCGCTAGCCTAAGCTGAAAGTAGTCATCACCAGTCGCTGACAACAAGTCGCCCGACAAAACTAAATCGGTAAGCATTCCAGGATTTCGTAAACAGTGATCAGTAACAAACTTGCTGCTAGACCAAACCATTGGAACTGATGCAAGTATCACTTTGTCTCGTACACAGCCGATATTATTATCGGCGCACTGCTGAATATAATCGGTCCAATAGCCATCTATCAAATCTGAGAAAGGACTTGGAAGGTATTCCAAATTGAATGGTGTGCTCATTGCGTCATTATCCTTTGAGGACAGGTAAAACCAATGGCGAGTATAGCACCCGAGCCAATGACAATACGGGTGGGGAGTTAACCCCTACGAGTGATCATTTTGATTCTCCTCCCGACCGGGACTTGCACCCGACAAGAAGCAGCAAGCTTCGCTTGGCGCACTAAACTTATTCGTTAGGTGTTCTTTATATTCTGCTGAATCGTGTTATTAAGTGATTGCTAGCTTTTCTACTTCATCTAAATTCACATGTTGCTTGGCTTGCCAAAGATTATAATTACTCTGCATTGCTAACCAACTTTCTGGAGAGTGACCCAATGTTTTTGATAAACGTAGTGCCATCTCGGAACTAATATTGCTACGACCTTGAACCAGCCGATTGAAAGTAGAAGGCGAAACATGAAGCTTTAAAGCAACAGCCCTATAACTAATACCAAAAGGTTCGAGATATATCTCGCGAATGAACTCTCCGGGATGAGGGGGATTATGCATATTCATTAGTGGTAATCCTCGTAATTTACTATATACGCATCACCATCTAAAAATTCAAATGTGATGCGCCAATTTTTATTTACATCAATTGCCCAAATACCTTCCACATCGAGTACTGACCTTCGATCCACGCGGGTTAGTAGCTGAAACACTAGGAGGTTGTCCGAGAATAGAAACCATAGCGAGGGGAACCCATTTTGAGTCAGATTTTTCGATCAATTGAGGCGAATAGTGGGCTATTTAACGAAAATGATCGGGAAATCTGGCCAAAATGGGCTTTTCCGTAGTAGGTTCTTTATTCTCGGACAGCCTCCTAGCTAAAGTTAGCGGTTGTAAAATTTGCGAGATATAAACAATCGAGTCCATAGCTAAAAACCAGGAGTCAAAGACTTAACACTTTCAAAAGCTTGTTCACCTAATCTCCGTGGTAAGATCATACGACTATGAACGAAACAAACTCTAACTCCACGGCACCGCATGTGACATCATCGAAACAACCCCTTATCCAATTGAGCCATGTTAGCAAATCCTACCAAGATGCGGATCGAAAGCAAGTTATTTTCAACGATTTGAATGAAACAATTCATTCAGGTGAATTTATTGTTCTGATGGGGCGAAGTGGCTCCGGAAAATCAACATTGTTAAATCTCATTAGCGGTATTGACCTTCCCGATTCCGGTAGTGTTTTCATCGAATCCAATAACTTTTCGCAACTCACGGAGGAAGATCGAACAATTTTCAGACGTCACCATATCGGTTTTGTTTTCCAGGCATTCAATTTAATCCCAACCCTTACGGTGGAAGAAAATTTATTGTTACCTCTCGAACTGATTGGTGACCTCACCCCCGGAGATTATAAAAATGCCGAGGAATTACTCGACTGGTTGGGTTTGGCTGATCGAACAGAGAGTTATCCGGACCAATTATCCGGCGGTGAACAACAGCGTATTGCAGTTGCCCGCGCTATTATTCACAATCCTATGATCATCCTGGCAGACGAACCCACCGGCAATCTCGATTTGGAAACCGGAAAGGAAGTTATTGGGCTTCTCGATCAGTTGGTGCGTGAGACTCATAAAACGCTTGTCATGGTAACCCATAGCAGGGAAGTTATTGGTATCGCCGATCGTGTTCTTGAAATGCATGATGGAATGTTGACACCGGCTCAATGAATTCTCTTCTATTTCGAGCATCAAACCTTTATTTCATACGTCATCCCGCTCAATTGGTCCTGGCCCTTCTCGGTATTGCCCTGGGTGTCGCAGTCGTTGTTGCAGTGGATCTCGCCAAGGATAGCGCGTTAGAAAGCTTCGACCAGGCAACTACGGCAATAGCAGGTCGTGCAACCCATCGTATCATTGGCGGGCCTTCCGGACTAAATGAATCCCTCTACCGAACCCTGGTCGTGGAGCAAAGACTTTACCCGGCAGCACCAAAAGTTGAGGGATATGTCTCTTTTAAAGGTAAAACATTTCAGTTATTGGGCATAGATCCTTTTGCAGAAGGCGCTTTTCAGACTTCCGTACAATCGGATCAATTCGGCCAGAACGGGGTATCGAACCGCTTCTTAACAACTGCTGGCTTGATTGGGATGACGGATAGCACAGCTAAACGATTGGCGCTTAATTCCGGTGATGCTCTTGTTTTACAGGTTGGCGCAAGAACAGTACCCGCTAAACTGTATGTTATTAGAGACGGTTTATCCAAACTCGAGAGCCGTCGATTAAACAACATCTTTGTAACTGATATCGCCACGGCGCAGGAAATTCTCGGTATGACTGGACGACTGAGTCATATCGATTTGATGGAAACTTCCAATAACCGGACGGCGTTCAAAAAAATAAGGGAATGGTTGCCAAAAACCGCTGAACTGATCGACCACCGCTCAGAACACCAGCAAATCCACCAGATGACCGGCGCGTTTTATAGTAACCTCAGTGCCCTCAGCCTTCTCTCTCTCTTGGTTGCCTTTTTCCTTATTTACAATACGATCACCTTTATGGTCGTACAGCGGCGTCAGTTATTCGGAAAGCTCCGCGCCATTGGCGTGACCCGTCGACAAGTTTTCCAGCTTATCCTTGTTGAAGCAGGGATTGTCGGAGGGTCGGGTACAATCATTGGCCTAATTACCGGAATCGCCTTGGGGCATGGCCTGCTGGGATTTATAGTTTCCACAATAGACCAACTTTACCTGCCCTTATCCTCTTCTCAACTTAGCGTTTCTGGGATCACCTTGATAAAGGGAACTTTATTAGGTTTGGGTAGCGCCCTGGTTGCCGGAATTATCCCCGCAAATGAAGCGACCCGGATTCCACCCTTGCAGGCACAACATCGTTCCCATCTGGAAATTCATGCACACAGCCTCTCAACACGACTATTGCCGATTGGGTTCTCTCTGATTCTGTTGGGTGCGCTGATGACTGTGCTTCCATCTTCAAGTACTATCCTTGGATTTGGCGGATTGCTTGTAGTCATTCTTGGCTGCGCTTTAATGACGCCACAAATCACCATTATTTTAACCAACATTCTCTCCCCTCTGGTGAAACACCGGTTTGGAATTATGGGACTCCTCCCGGTTCGTTCTCTGGCGGCATCTCTTAGCCGCACCGGGGTTGCTATGGCTGCTTTGATGGTTGCCATTGCTGTTACCATTGGGATGACACTCATGATAAGCAGTTTCCGCCTGTCCGTAACCGATTGGCTCAATAGCCGAATTAACGCTGATTTTTATGTGGCAGCGCCAACCACCGCAAAAGCCCAATCGAATAACGGTCTCAGTAAAACGTTATTAATTCGATTAAAAACCCTCACTGGGGTTGAATCAGTCGGTAGTGTTCGTCGAGTACAAATTGAAACCTCTAAAGGCACTGTCTCGCTCAGTGCCTATCAATTGCCTGCGAGGGCGAAAAGCGGATTTCATTTTCTCGCAGGGGATCCCGGCATAATCTGGTCTTCTTTTGAGTACGAAGATACTGTTATCCTTTCAGAAGCCTATGCCTATCATCACACACTTGATGTCGGATCAATCACGACACTACGAACGTACAACGGACAGGTTAATTTCAAAGTAGTGGGAATCTATTCTGATTACAATGTTGGGCAAGGGGTTATTGCCATGAGCCGATCCACCTACAATAGCCACTGGCACGACAATCGCTATTCCAGTTTTTGGGTTTATACACTGCCCGACGCGAACTTCGAACAGATCGAAACGGAAATTCGCCAATCTGCGCCCAAAAATATCCATCTTAAAATGACAACTAACAAAGAAATTCTGAATATTTCTCTCGCGCTTTTTGACCAGTCCTTTGCTATTGCAGGTATTTTGCGTCTTCTTGCGGCCATCATCGCTTTCATTGGCGTATTTACCGCATTAACTGCACTACAACTCGATCGGACGCAGGAATATGGCGTATTAAGGGCTACTGGTGTTACCCCTCGACAATTACGGAAACTGGTCTTGACTGAAACTGGAGTCATGGGTTTCCTGGCAGGATTTCTCGCCATCCCGGTTGGTTTTCTAATAGCCGTTTTGCTTGTCTATACAGTCAATCAGCGAACTTTTGGCTGGACCATGGCCCTCCATTTCGATTGGGGTAATTTTCTTCAACCGATGCTACTCGCCATTATTGCAGCGTTACTGGCTGGAATTTATCCAGCAATAAAGATGTCCCAAACTAAACCTGCCGAAGCGCTTCGTAACGAATGATGCTAAAGAAAGCAGGTAAGCAAAAAGCCTGGGGCATCGTTATTGCTTTAGCTGCTATCGGTGTGCTTATTCTCTATTTCCTGTATTCTCGATCGTCAGAACAAGCAACCAAAACACCCCGGCTACAAATCGTAGATGCCCTGTCTGCAGTATCTTCTGCGAATTTTGCCCGAGCCTTGAAGCCTAGACCGTTCCAATTCCCTGTCGACCATGGCCCTCACGAAGAATATCGCACGGAATGGTGGTACTTTACTGGAAATCTGACTGATCATCAGCAGCAAGCCTATGGCTATGAATTGACTTTTTTTCGATTTGCACTAGATAGTGACGTAAGCCATTCCGACTCAAATTGGTGGACTAATCAAGTTTATATGGCTCATTTCGCCCTGACTGATGTGGCAAATAAAAAGTTTCATGCCCATGAACGATTCAGCCGCAAGGCGATGGGCCTGGCTGGGGCAGAATCCACCGGATTCAAGGTCTGGCTTTATGATTGGCAAGCCTCGTCCCGCGAGGGCAGCAACGACTTTCCTCTAGAAATACAGGCGGCACAGGACAACATAGCGATCAAGCTCAACCTGGAAGCCATGAAACCTATAGTCAGCCAAGGCGATCAGGGTTTAAGTCAAAAAAGCGCTCAGCCTGGCGATGCCTCGTACTACTATTCGGCTACTCGCCTTAAAACCGATGGAACCCTATTAATAGACGGTAATACCATTCCAGTTAATGGACTCAGCTGGATGGATCATGAATGGAGTACCAGCGCATTATCGAAAGACCAAAGCGGTTGGGACTGGTTTTCCATTCAGCTCGATAACGGCCTTGAGATCATGTATTATCAACTGCGGAAAAAACAGGGAGGTATTGATCCCAACAGCGCCGGGACATTAATTTTGGAAAATGGAAAAACAAAACGGCTAAGCAACACTCAGGTTAACTTGACCGTCCTCGATGATTGGCAGAGCTCGCTTGATAATTCCCGTTATCCGTCACACTGGCAAATAAGCATTCCAAATCATAATATCACGTTGGATATCCAGCCGGTACTTAACAACCAGGAACTTAACGTTTCTTTCCGATACTGGGAAGGGGCCGTTCAGGTAAAGGGATCATACCAGGGAGAACCAGTGCAAGGCCGGGGCTATGTGGAGCTTACCGGTTATGCGAATAGTGAAATACCATAAGCTATGAATACCAAACGGCACTATGAGTGATTTTCTTAGAACCTGTTCAAGGTTTCGATCAAGGGATGCAGCGCAAGACAAAAGTGGTCGAAAAAGCGCAGCATACTATTCGTATGTGAGCATATTGAGACTACTTTTAACGCCGTGATGCGCCCTTCAGCGAGATCTTGAACAGGTCGCTAAGAACATGATCCGCTACACCTTACAGCGTCTACTAACCGCTATTCCGACCTTATTTCTACTCGTTTCTCTCGCATTCTTTATGATCCGTGCCGCACCGGGTGGCCCCTTTGACACGGAGAAAAACCTGGCGCCGGAAATCACTAAAAATCTCAACCGGATCTACCATCTTGACGAACCGCTGCTAAACCAATACGGACGCTACCTTCACAGTATTCTTCAAGGCGATTTGGGGCCTTCATTCCAGTACCAGGAGTACACTGTGAATGAACTCATTGGCCGCGGTTTTCCGGTTTCGATGCAGCTGGGTTTAAGCGCTATAATTCTGGCCGTAGTGATCGGTTGTGCCCTGGGCATCGTCGCAGCTCTGAAACAGCATAGCGCTACCGACCATGCAGTTATGACCGTCGCTATGGGTGGAATTTCAATACCCAATTTTGTTATTGCGCCACTTTTAATACTCTTTTTTGGCGTTTATTTGGAATGGTTACCGGCCGGTGGATGGGAGGCAGGAATACGCTATAAAATTCTTCCTGTTATCGCTCTTGCACTACCACAGATAGCCTATATCGCCCGATTGATGCGAAGCAGTATGATCGAAGTTCTGCATGCCCCTTATATTCGTACTGCCCGGGCCAAAGGTATGCCCACTCGAATCATAATATTCCGGCACAGCTTACGACCCGCTTTTTTGCCGGTTCTATCGTACCTCGGCCCTGCTACAGCCGGTATCATTACTGGATCAGTGGTGATTGAACAGATTTTCGGAATACCAGGCATTGGCCGTTATTTCGTCCAAGGGGCATTAAACCGGGACTATACGCTAGTTATGGGAGTAGTGATATTCTATGGCGCCTTGATTATCCTCTTCAATTTTATTGCTGACTTATTGTACGTGGTGCTGGATCCTAAAGTCGCATACGATTAATTTTAATTTGGAAATATGACTATCAAAGACCGCAGCCCATGGCAAGATACCTGGAGACAGTTATTGGCAAACAAGACCGCGATCATTAGTCTGCTCTTGATTAGCCTCATCAGTTTAGCCGTAATCATTGGTCCAGCCCTGCTTCCCTACGAATTCGACGAATGTGATTTTGAGTTAATTTCGATACCGCCAGATCTCGCCAGTATGCATCTGTTTGGTACCGATAGCGTAGGCCGGGATCTTCTGGTACGTACTTTGACCGGCGGCAGGATTTCACTGTTGATTGGTATTGCCGCAACCCTGGTCAGCCTGATTATCGGTGTCAGTTACGGTGCTATTGCGGGTTATTACGGTGGTCGTATTGATACCGTGATGATGCGCTTTGTTGATATCCTTTACGCCATGCCCTTTATGTTTTTCGTAATCCTGCTCATGGTTCTTTTTGGCAGGAATATCCTGTTGGTTTTTATCGCTATTGGCGCCGTGAATTGGCTGGATATGGCGCGTATTGTAAGAGGCCAGACACTCAGCCTTAAACAGATGGAATTTGTCGAGGCGGCTCGCGCTTGTGGAATCAGCTCTGGATCTATTATTAGACGGCATATTATTCCCAATCTCCTCGGTGTGGTGGTTGTGTATGTCACTTTGACTATCCCCCAGGTTATTCTTGTGGAATCATTCCTTAGCTTCTTGGGTTTAGGTGTTCAGGAACCTCACTCAAGCTGGGGTTCTCTGGTCAACGAAGGTGCACAGGAGATGGAAAGCGCGCCCTGGATGCTGGTTTTCCCGGCCGGGTTCTTGGTTTTGACTCTTTTTTGCTTCAATTTTATTGGCGACGGTGTAAGAGATGCCCTGGATACCAAAGAACGCTGATGACAACCCTACTTGAAGTCAATTCACTTGTCGTTGATTTTTCGACCCCCGATGGCGTGATACGGGCGGTCAATGATCTGAGCTTTACTCTGCGGAAGGGACAATCTCTTGGCGTCGTCGGAGAATCCGGCTCGGGAAAAAGCCAAAGTCTCCTGGCCGTAATGGGATTGTTGGCAAACAACGGCAAAGCAGAGGGAAGCATTCGCTTCAAAAAAAAAGAAATTCTCAACCTCTCCGAAGCTGAGCTAAATACGATTCGAGGTTCAAACATCTCGATGATATTTCAAGACCCCATGGCTTCCCTAAACCCTTATCTGCGTATCAGCCGACAAATGACCGAAGTTCTGACCTGGCATCAGGGAATGGACTATAGATCTGCCTTATCAAAATCCGTTGCCCTGTTGGAAGCGGTTAGGATTCCCGACGCGAAAAATCGTATCCACCACTATCCCCATGAGTTTTCTGGTGGAATGCGTCAGCGAGTTATGATTGCGATGGCGCTATTATGCGAACCGGATTTGCTGATCGCCGATGAGCCTACAACCGCTCTGGACGTCACTATTCAGGCTGAAATCATCCATCTTTTACAAAAACTTAGTCGGGAACGGAATACAGCAATTATCCTGGTTACTCATGATCTGGGTATTGTCGCCAATTTTTGCGACCGAATTCTTGTGATGTATGGCGGTCGACAGATGGAGTCCGGAAGCGTCTGCACTCTATTCAACCAACCACGTCATCCTTATACCCAGGCTTTGCTGGAGACACTACCCAGCCTGGATAAACCGCTATCAACCCGGTTACCCTCGATCCCTGGAATACCACCAGATTTGTCAAACCCACCATCAGGCTGCATCTTTCACGAACGTTGTCGTTATGTCGAGAGTATATGCAGAACTACACGACCCGTTTTCGAGACATTCGAGGGAATGGGTGGGAGAGCGTGTCATTTTGATTTAGTCTCCTAACATTATGGACTCTCTGTTAAAAGTCAAAGATCTATCGGTTCAGTTCCCGCTATCGGGTAAAGGCTGGTTTCCAAAAAAGCGGTTTATTCAAGCCGTAGATCAACTCACTTTTGATTTAAACCCTGGCGAAATACTGGGGATAGTGGGTGAATCAGGTTGTGGGAAAACCACCTTGGCACGGACCATAGTAGGACTACTCAAGCCCACTTCAGGCCGTATCTATTTATTTGGAGATAATCTGACGGAAATGGATGAGACCGGGTTTCGGTCAAAAAGACAACAAATTCAGCTGATCTTCCAAGACCCGTTGGCTGCCCTCAATCCTCGTATGACCATTGGTAATATCGTTGCGGAACCGCTGCGCGAATTCCACCCGGAACTTGGTCGAGACCAAATTCAAAGGGAAGTCAAATCCCTTCTGGGAAGAGTTGGAATATTGCCTAGTCAGATTAACCGCTACCCCCATCAATTCTCCGGTGGCCAATGCCAGCGGGTCGGGATTGCCCGGGCTTTGATCGTCAAACCGAAGCTTTTGCTTTGTGATGAAGCGGTCAGCGCACTGGATGTTTCTGTCCAGGCCCAGATTGTCAATTTGTTGTTGGATTTAAAGAAAGAAATGGGACTTTCCATTGTTTTTATTTCCCATGACCTGCGCATAGTGCGTCAACTGTGCGATCGAGTGTTGGTCATGTATCTAGGTAAAATCGTAGAGATAAATACCAGACAAGAGATATATCAGAATCCTAAACA
>JAZGGE010000330.1:0-19006 GCA_036480195.1 Methylococcales bacterium | reverse complement strand
ACGTTCTGAACACGAATAACTAAAACCCCATCGATGTGAAACCGAATAGTGCCGATCAAAAAGTCTGGATACAAAAATATCGCATTCGCTAACCAATCGATATAAACAATTACACCTTCTGGGATGTAAACTATTTAGCTTCAAAATTTTTAATTCTTGATACAGAGTTGAAGGTTTGCTTTGTTTTCAGAATGCTCGTTTTAAACAACTTGCGACATCACTGTCTCAAGAAAAACCGGACAAAAAGCAATCTTTCCGATACCGGGCATTTAAAGCTGTGGGTAAAAGTTCTTTGTTGGGTTTAAAACGGCTACTTGTTGTCAGCAACCAATGGCGTGGCAACAACTAACCTGACACTAAGAAATCAGAAAAAAATATGAGTCGAGAACGAGCAAAGGAGATACCGGCCCAGATGGTGATTCATACGGCGAATTTGGCCGTGAACCGGTTACTTCTACCCTACCGGCCGGACTTGAAGGTACCGATTTTACTCATCAGAAAACCCGACCTCACAGAGTTTATTTTTATATCTTCGTAGGAGGGGCTTTAGCTACGATCCAGACCGAGATCGCGGCTTAAGCCCCTCCTACGAAGAAAAGGCGTTATTTTGGACTCTGAATAAAACCCCATGAATTTCTATAACTTTTCGATAAACCATGATGAGATCAGGTAGTCTGACCTTCTGAAGAGAGTATACAATACGATTCGCTGCAACTATTTCTGACTAAGAACATACCTAGATATGCAAGATGATACGAGCCTGGTATACCAGGATTTAAACCCGGACACTATTCTCGATGCGGTGGAAACACAAGGTCATCATTGCGATGGACATCTATTGGCGTTGAACAGCTACGAAAATCGTGTTTACCAGATTGGTGTTGAAAACGCCGATCCCCTGATTGCTAAATTCTATCGCCCTGGCCGTTGGTCAAATGAAGAGATTCAAGAGGAACATGATTTCACGCGAGCACTCCACGAGGCAGAAATTCCAGTTGTAACACCAACCCCCAATGACTCCGATGAAACGTTGTTTCATCACGGTTCCTACCGTTTTACACTTTATCCACGCCGTGGAGGACATGCGCCAGAACTCGATAACCCGGATCATCTCGAACAACTGGGCCGGTTTGTCGCACGGATTCACAATGTGGGCGCTCTGTTTCCGTTTCAATATCGCCCAACCCTGAATATAAATGGATTCGGTGATGATTCCCGAACATTTATTCTTGGCACCGATTTTATTCCACCGTCATTGGAAGAGGCCTATTCTTCGTTAACTGAAGATGTGCTCATTGCTATCCGCGCATGCTTTGAGCGTGCCGGAGATGTCGTTCATTTGCGATTGCACGGTGACAACCACCCCGGCAATATTCTGTGCCGGGATGAGGCATTCCATATCGTTGATTTTGATGATGCCAGAATGGGACCGGCGATTCAGGATCTATGGATGTTTTTGTCAGGTGATCGTGACTATATGAGTAAAGGTCTTGGTGATGTGTTAGAAGGTTATACCCAGTTTCGTGATTTCAACCCGGCAGAATTAAACCTGATCGAAGCACTACGCGCATTGCGACAAATGCACTTTTCAGCCTGGTTAGCCCGACGCTGGAAAGATCCGGCGTTCCCAAACGCATTTCCTTGGTTTGATTCATCACGTTACTGGGAAAACCACATCCTGGAACTTAGAGAACAGCTCGCTGCGATGCAAGAATACCCATTGACATGGATTGGTTGATATAACTTTCAGATCACTACTTGCGTATAGTTTTGGCTAAGCAGAGTGCAACCGGAGACAAACAGGGTCAAACTTTAATTTCCAATCGAGCCATTTCGTTTTCCAGATCAACCGAAGGAACTGCGCAACACAATAGCATTTCATCCGCTTTTAAAGACGCACTGATTTCCTGTTGATAGCTGACTTTACCCTTCAGCAATTTAACTTTACATTTGCCACATTGACCGTTCCGGCATCCAAATTCTGGTGTTAATCCGTGGGCTTCAGCGAATTCCAATAAAGTACCATCACCTTTTGACCAAGCTTGTTCAATCTGTGACTCAGTAAATGAGACGATCGCTTTCTCTGCGACAGGTAGTTGCTCCGCTGTATTCGAAGTGGATTCATCATCACGAACTAATGAGGCTGGGCCGAAGGATTCGGCAAAAATATGTGTATTACTAACACCGAGCTCCCTAAGAATATCGTATTGGCTCTGCATAAAACTGCTCGGGCCGCATAAGTAAATATCGTAGTCATCTAATGGTAATACAATCTGCAATATATGCTTGGAAATACGACCTTTATAATTATAGTCAATGCCGAGTTGCAAATGTGGCTCCGGTTGGCTCAAGACCCAGAAGACACGAATATGCTCCGCAGAGTTGTTGGCGATCTCGTTCAATTCGGGAAAAAAGGCTCGTTGATCACTATTGCGTGCCGAGCAAATTAGCGTCATTGGTCGGATTGAGCGAGTACGAATACTTTCTTGCAATGCATGGCGGGCCATGGCAATCATCGGAGTAATACCCACTCCGGCCGAGATCAGCACCACAGGACGTTGTTCTCCTGCATCAAAGGTAAAGGTACCGGTTGGCGCTTTGCCATCTATTACATCACCGACTTGTGTTTGCCGATGGAGAAAGCTGGAAAAAACACCGTCGAGTGTATCACCATCTCCGCGCTCGTGTTTAACGCTGATTCTTAACTGAGCATCACTGGGCGCGCTGGATACCGTGTAAGTTCGAATCTGATCTTTACCATCGATGTTAGATTTAAGCTTCAAAAATTGGCCCGCCTGAAAATTAGGTTTTTGATCAAGAGGCGCTTGCAGGTAAAAAGAATTGATTACACTGCTTTCTTTGACAATTTTAGCCACCGAGTAAGGCTGCCACGTGTTTTTCAACGTTTCAGCTTTTCTTGCAGCCTGCGCTTCCATCCAGCTGCCGGTCAAGCTTGTGTTGGGTGAATATTCTTCTAGTTTCCAACGTAACGGCAGGACATTTTTAAGCCAGCGACCGTGATCGATGCGAAATGTCCAAAGCCTTTCCGCGCCAGTGAAATATTCTGTATCCGGTGAATCCCAGAGAATTTCAACCGTACCGGTCAGGGTGAGCAGATGACCTTGCTCGAAATCTATGAACAGTAAACCAGCTTTCAGGTTTTCCAGAAAATTGCCGAGGGTATTAAAATGAAAGTTCCCCAGGTAGTCTGGGATGGTCAGCGTGCGCTCATCATCGACACGGATGAAACCCGGTTTGCCACCCCGATGGGAAACATCGACACCTTCATTAATCGCACGGTTGTCGTTGGCAACATAGCTGGCAACAAAAAAAGTATCTGTGTTGCTCATCAACTCAATTGCCTGATGGTTAAACCGTGTTAACTCCTCTATTGCTACTGGTGGCATGGATAAAGGATCTATATGCTGCAGTTTACGAATCTGGATATATTGTGGACAATTACCGAATACCTGATTTACGCGGAGTTCAATGCCGGTTTCCGACACTTTACTGATCCGGCCAGAGATGCGGTTTCGACGTCGGGTTTCCAGTTCAATACCCAGTAATCCTAACCGGTCTCCCCTTTTCAGTACATCAGCAAGAGGGTCGCCGGCAACAGGAACAGCATTGATCTGAATGAGCCTACTTTTGGCAGACTCGATGAAGCCCGGCGGATTGAATAATATAGAAGCCCAGGGCCAACCCTTTTGATCGGCATGTCCGACGAAAACAAAGGGCAGTTTTCCAAAAAACTCCTGATGTTGTTCCGGCATAAAGTCGCGAATCACTTGACGACCAAAGTGTTCCATCTTGTCACGCACTCCCAGGCGTTCCTGGATCTTCTGCTCACCTCGATGGAAAGGCGAGGGGGAGTCGGTTGAATTTTTGAGATTATTCATTCTTAACCTACGTATGATTCACTGCCGTTTGTTTGCGATTGCCGTTAGGATGCCGAATACTAATACATAGACAATCATAACTTACCTCGTGGTAATTAGACCTCTTCCTGCCACATTAAGATTGTTCGGTCAGAAACAAAAATACTGCGCAATCTTGGTAACTTTTATCCGTCAAATCACCTAAGATATTTGCATAGGCAGGAAGGGTTTAGTATTTTTAGAACATCTTCTTAGGTTTCATCACCAACAGCCGATGTTTGCATCGGTATAAAACCCGGTAAGGCCTCTATCCGTTGCAGCCATGTCTTGACATTCGGATAGGGGTTCAGCGGTACATCACCTTCGGGTGCATGAGCAATGTAAGGGTAGTTGGACAAATCAGCGATAGTTGGATGATTACCCGCTAACCATTCGCGTCCTTCAAGGTGCTTATCCAATTTGCTCAGAATATTTTTTGCTGTTTCAATGGCTTTAGCATGATCCAGTTTAGCGCCGAAGAGGTTTATGAGTCGTGCGGTTGCAGGACCGGCCACAATGGGGCCTGTGGCAACCGATAAAAAGCGCTGTACTTCGGCAGCTTTTACCGGCTCAATGGGTAACCAAGTATGCTCAAGATCGTATTGGCTGGCCAGATAAACCAGAATGGCGTTCGAATCAGCAAGGGTTAAAGCACCATCTTCCAGTACCGGAACCTGACCAAAGATATTTTTGTTCAAAAATTCTGCTTGCTTCTGTTCTCCGCTCAGTAAATCAACATCAATAATGTCTGCTTCTAAACCCAAAATGGATAAGAACAGTTCTGCACGATGAGCATGACCGGATAGTGGATGACGATATAGTTTTAACTTAGACATAAAGGCGCTCCGTTAATAAGATTTAGGATTAAACCTGGATCCGTAAGTCCAGGTTAAAAAGTAGATAAATGGTTTAAATCAAACTCACTATTTTTTAGCAACTGGGATAATTCGGTAAAGCCTCCAATGGGTTCTTCGTTAATAAAAATTTGCGGTACGGTACGTTGTCCACTTTGTACTAAAAGTTGTTGTGCCAGCTCCCTATCCTTGATTAAATCAATTTCCTGATACGCAATTCCTTGTTGTTCAAACAGGTTTTTAGCTGCGTGACAATAACTACAGGTGGGGCTGGTTAGCATCTTTATTTGACTCATTTATACCTCCTCATTTCTGTTTATTAAAGCTGGCCGGAATTGTTTCCTAGCAATAATGATAATTATTAGCCCTTGGATAGGGCTCTACCTATTTCTTCATTTGTCATAGCACGGCCTTCAAAGTTCCAGGCGCCGTCAACGGTGTCTCCTGATAGGGATTAATGTAATTCGCGTTCCGATGCGGCGATGGGTTTGTCGTTAATACTGGCAATTCGTCGTTGCATCAGCCCGTTTGCGGCAAATTCCCAGAGTTCGTTACCATAGGAGCGATACCACTGACTGGAATCATCTTGCCATTCATAACGAAAGGTCACCGCAATACGGTTGTCGGCAAAACACCAAAGTTCTTTTTTCAACCGATAGTCAAGTTCCTTCTCCCATTTGCGGGCCAGGAATTCGATTATCTTTTCCCGCCCTGAAAATATTTCTGCACGGTTTCGCCAATGACAATCAACGGTGTATGCACTGGCAACTTTTACTGGATCTTTACTATTCCAGCCGTCCTCCGCGAGTTCTACTTTTTCTATTGCGGTTTCCAGTGTAAAAGGGGGCAGCGGTGGTTTGTTTTCCATTGTGATTCCTCTTGCTTAGCCGTTGCTGGCCGCAACAACGTTTTCGTTATTCGGTATACCCGATAAAAACGCTACATCAATTGGTGTGTCATTGATGTGATTAACGTAGTTACTAAGTGTCTTGAAACTAATACCCAACACCACTTCCAACACATGCTGTTTTTGATAGCCGACCTGATAAAACGACTGCAGGGCTTTTTTGTCGACCCAACCATTGGCATTCAGTACCGCATGTGTGAATGTTCTTAAAGCTTCCAATTTGGTATCGGCCAGTGGTTCGTTGTAGTACACGGCATGGATAATTTCCGTTGGGATTTTTTGCAGTTTGGCAATGGTGCCATGTGCCGCAAGACAATAAGAACAATTGCGGAAGCGACTGATGCTGAGCAGAACCAATTGCCGTTCAGTAACCGTGAAGGCGGTATTGTCGAACAGCGTAGTCAGGACTTGATAAGCTTCCAGTGTGGCGGGTGATTCGGCAATCGCGGCATAAAGATTGGGAATAAATCCCAGCTGTTGTTCTGCGTTTTGTAATATCTGCCTGGATGCCTGAGGTGCAGTATCCAGCGTATATGCGGTAAATTCTGACATTGTTTTATTCCTCAATAGTTAAGGAACGTGCATGTAATAACTTCGACAATTGATTTCATCTTCCCACGCTCCAGCGAGGGAATGCAGGTTGTGACGCTTCTGCGTCACGGGATGCGGGAGTGTCCTGCATGGGGTTCCCTCGGAGACCGTGGGAACCATCGGCGGTGTCGCCGCGAACGAATTTGCATCTACAATTGTTGGCATTATTTTGTACACGTTCCTATGTGACGACTTAATTAATGCAGAAGGTGTGCCAGAGCCAGAATAAGTGATTATATCTCTTTAAATCTGATACTTGGTGGAAGCTTTCAACAGAAAAGAAGAAAATGTAGGATTATCATTCACTAAATATCGTGAATAAATGATATTTCGTTATTCAGATATACTGCGGCACCGTAATACTGATTGCCGTAAAATCATTTTCGGAGAGTATAATTCCAGGAATGAACCGCACTTTGCCTTTTCCCACCCAATCAGCCCCATCACAACGCGAGCTGTTACAGCATCTCAGTGAAGGCTTTCTTCCCGACGAATCCGCAAGGATAGCCAAGGCTCTACACGATTGTTCAGCTGTACCCGTCAAAAATGCCTCTAAACCGAGGGGCGCAGAGGTTGCTCTCATTTTAAAACAGTTAGATGTCGACGCCCAGACCCTCTACGCCGCCTTATTAAGTGACCCTTACTACCGCGAAACAGTTGATGAATCGACAATAGCCGAGCAATACGGTGATTCAACCGCCGACCTGGTTCGCAATGTCAATTGGCTAAATACTTTTAACGCTTTTTCTCCAGAGATTATTTCTGAACCTGAACAAGCGGAAACCCTTCGAAGGATGCTTCTGGCCATGGTGGATGACGTTCGTGCCGTGCTTATAAAGTTGGCCTACCGTCTCGAACGGCTACAATTATTTCGCCATCGGGACAGTGAGGAACGCTGTTATATCGCTCGGGAAACACTCGATATATTCGCTCCCCTGGCCAATCGGTTGGGAATTGGACAATTAAAATGGGAACTGGAAGATTATGCCTTTCGCTATCTGGAACCTGATCGGTACAAAGAAATCACTGCCGCTGTAGCAGAGCGTAGAATCGACCGGGAACACTATCTTCAAGACTTCACCGGACAATTGCGCGAAATTTTGGCGAATGACAGTATTGAGGCTGATATCTATGGCCGACCCAAGCATATCTACAGTATCTGGAAAAAAATGCAGCGCAAGAAACTGCCCGTCCATGAACTTTATGACTTACGTGCCATTCGTATTATTGTTGACAAAATCGTCACCTGTTACACAGTACTGGGTTTTGTCCATAGCCACTGGCAGTATATTCCAAAAGAGTTTGATGATTATATCGCTAACCCCAAATCGAATGGTTATCGATCTCTCCATACCGTAGTTGTTGCACCGAGCGGCGAATTCCTAGAAATACAAATCCGCACCAAAGAAATGCATGAATTTGGCGAGTTCGGAGTTGCCGCCCACTGGCGCTATAAGGAAGGGGGCAAACAAGATGTTGCTTTGGAGAACAGCATTAATTCCATTCGCAAACTCCTGGAAGACAAAGATCACGAGTTATCCCCAGATTTTCGCACCGAACTCTATGCGGATCGTATTTTCGTACTGACTCCCAAAGGTGAGATTAAAGACCTTGCCCGTGGCGCAACACCACTTGACTTTGCCTATGCCATTCATACGGAAGTGGGCCATCGATGCCGCGGCGCCAAACTCAATGGACACATAGTGCCTTTAACTTATAGCTTAGAATCCGGTGATCGTGTCGAAATTTTGACCGCAAAGGAAGGTACGCCGAGCCGTAGTTGGCTTGATAGCAGTGCGGGTTATTTAAAAACAGCTCATAGCATCAATAAGGTCAAATCCTGGTTTAAGCAACAGGATATTGAAAAGAATGTCACGGAAGGAAAAATCATTCTTGAGCGTGAGAAACGCAACCTTGGGGTAAGAGAGGTAAAAATAGCTGAGGTGATGGAACAGTTCAATCTATCCCAACCCAACGATTTGCTGGCCCGCATTGGTCGAGCGGATATCAGTACCGGCCAATTAGCCAGAGCTTTGCAGGTCACCCCGGGTCAGAATGAACAACCTGCCCTCCTTAACAGGCCGAAACCCCAAAACTTACAGAATTCCAATAAAGTTTGCGTCAGCGGTATCGGTAACCTGGCGACTGCTTTTGCACAATGCTGCAAACCGATTCCAGATGATGCCATTATCGGATACATTACCGTTGGTAAAGTGGTAACTATACATAAGCAGGACTGCGAAAATATTCTGGCCTTATCCGAGGAAAAAAAACAACGATTGGTAGATGTGAGTTGGGGTGCAAAGGCAGATGTTTATTCAATCAACATTCAGATTAAGGCCTTTGACCGAGAACAGTTACTTCGCGATACGTTTGAGGTATTTTCAACCGCTAACATCAATATTACCGGTGTCACAACCCATACTGACCCCAGGGATATGTCAGTTGACATGGTATTGCAGGTTGAAATAGGTAACACAGAACAACTAAGCAAGGTTTTGAATCGGGTCAGTCAGCTGCGTCATGTTTTTGAGGCGCATCAGGTCGCATAAGTAATACCGCAGTCAGGTTTAGCGCCGGGTTCACCCGCCTCCTATCTTGAGGCCCGAGCATGTGTATTAAGAAGATGGCCTATAGTTTCCCAAATTTTCCCCATCAACTATTCCATTTCAAGTCTTTCTAACTGGCCTAACATTAACTTTGCATCAGTCCAAAAAAAGGGGAGATTTCTCTCCCCATGGGGTTTAACGGATTTAATCTTGAATCCTGGCCACCCGATCCTCTTCAAAATGAAGAATATAGGTATTCCAGCGATTCGCCCAGTACTTCCATTGATTCATTTCCAAATTAGGTGTTTCGATCTCCGGTGGAGGTCCTATTGCAATAAGCACTGCCTTTTTTCGCATTCCTTTCGCAACGGATCCACTCATAATATTGTTGCGCTCGGCAGCAGTAAAACCTGAAAGATTAACCTTATTTTCAGCAAAGATTCTATCAAAAGCCTGATATGAATCCGTATTCGTATGCTTTGGGACGTTTTCGATAATGAGTTCCTGTCCACTGGATCCAATGGTCACATATACTCTTTTTCGATCAATTTCAGTAAGCGTCACTTCGGAGTTAACGGGCAACAACATCCCCTTGCGATAATTAGTTGTTCTATGCCGCCCTTTCTCATATTTCAAAGAATATTGGGTGTAGTAGGTTTGCCCCAATTTCATGTGTGTCGGCATAGTCACTGGATCGAGAGTTTTACAGGACGTCACCCCAAACACCACCAATCCGAACAGCAAAAAAACATTTTTTATCATCGCTCGTTTCCCCTTTAGCAAGTCAATAGTATATTTATACTACTGCCTGAATACCATATACTCAAGACATTACTTGTATTATGGAATGCCAGAAAAGAAATTACCCGAAGGTGATAGATTCTTAAACAAAAATCGTCTTATTCAGAATGCGTATCAGCCTTCAGGTTTATGTTCCCAAAAATGCTTTCATTATCTGGAAAGGTGGGATTGATATGTGAAGATCCTATTTACGATATTCCACATGAAGAACAGCGGCTTTCGCCGGATCTGCGTCATAGGTCTCTGCGGGTCGCTTGCCAGCACCAGTAATAATGATCGCAAGGCCGTTGCCACTAGACCAGCCCGAACCATTTACAATTTCCTGAATAATTGAATTCAGATTAGGTGTCCGCTGGGCAGAGCCCGCATCACCCACTTTGTTCCACGAAGGTACGGATCTCCAGGTTACTGAACTACCGGTGGTCGCTCGACCTGAAATATTCCTGTTAGCAGAGGTAAAGGTCGGCGCATTGCCACTTTTTTGGCCTTTAATTTTCAACGAAGTCGCTGTAGTGTGAACTTCGTCCGCCGTAAACTGGATATAGGCATTTACGATGGTTGCGCCTGTTGGAATCGCCGGATGAAATCGCATACCTATCGTCTGTGTGCTACCGCCACTCACGGTCAGATCGAGGTCGCCACTCGTGGTGGTCACGCTACCCGTTGAGTCCTTCTCTTCGGCATCGTCAGAACTTGTAGCCACTCGGCTCGAGATCACCTGCCGATTTCCACCGTCATCAACCACGACTGGGTCTTGGTTACCACCCAAAGATCCTGCGCTATATTCAACATGGAGTATAGCGGCTTTCGCAGGGTTAGCGTCATAAGTTTCCGCAGGTCGCTTGCCAGTACCGGTAATAATGACCGCAAGACCATTGCCACTTGACCAGCCTGCACCGTTTACAATTTCCTGAACGATTGAACTCAGATTGGGCGTCCGTTGGGCAGACCCCGCATCACCCACTTTTTCCCACGAGGGCACAGCACTCCAGGATACTGAACTACGGGTGGTCGCTCGACCTGAAATATTCCCGTTAGCAGAAGTAAAGGTGGGTGCATTACCACTTTTCTGGCCTTTAATGGTCAGTGAAGTTGATGAGGATAGAGCCTCATCTGCCGTGAATTGAATATAGGCATTTAAGATGGTTGCACCCGCAGGGATAGCCGGGCGAAATCGCACGCCTGTCGATTGCTGGCTACCGCCACTCACAGTCAAGTCAAGGTCGCCACTGGTGGTGGTCATGCTACCCGTTGAGTTCTTCTCTTCGGCATCGTCAGAGCTTGTTGCCACTCGACTTGAGATCACATGCCGATTTCCACCGTCATCCACCACGATCGGGCTTCGCTTCACGGTAATATTCACTTTCGCCGTTGCTCTACCACCCCGACCATCTGTAATGGTGTACTTAAACGAATCAGATCCAGTGTAATCTCGTTTCGGTGTATATGTAAAACGCCCATTCGTACCAATTCCTGCTGCCAACCTCCCATTGCTCGGCGATGTATTTAGAACAGCTCGGATCTTGTCTCCATCAGGATCACGATCGACCCTGCCGGCACTCAGCGATCCGTCTAATACATTGCCATTGACCGCTGTATCCCGCTGCGTCGTCACACTGTCATTCACCGGGATTGGGTTTCGGTTTCTCGAGTTCCCTGAAATATCAATTTCGAACATTTGGCCGTCATTTTCATTGGGATGCCGGTCATTGTCGATTCCCCGGTCAACGATATAGAGATTCCATTGTTTGTCGTCGACACTGCTTGGGGCAAGAATCAGGCCCGCGGGTTTTTTAAGCCCTAATCCTGACGGGACTCCGGGCGCTTTTGGCAGTGCCGCCGAAATGTCGATCGTCTTCACTAAAGTCCCATCGACCTTATATTCGAATACCTGATCGATGGGATTCCCGATCACATACAAATGTTCGCTGTATGGATCGAATTCAATACCCTCAGGATCGTATAGCCGATTGCGGGAAGTATCAAACTGCCTAACAGTATCAGTATCATCGAGAATCCCATTTTTACCCAGATTCACTATATAGACTTCATGGTCGATTCCACCAGCGATAAAGATATACTCCTGCCCCTGCACTATTCCAAAAGCGACGCCTTCCGGATCCTTAATACCCCCGCGTTTAAGTTTCGTGAGAAGGGTACGGGTAACACGATCATCATCTGTGCCATAATAACCATCAGCTCTTGGGTCGACTTCAAAAATACTTGGTCCTTTACTTATTCGACTTGCGCTGTCGTCATCTGAAACAAATATATGGCCGTTGCGTGGGTTAATCGCAGATATCCCGGTTGGCTCGTACGAAAAGGCCGCTGAGTTGGACTTCTTATCCCAGAAGGTGAAAACATCACGAAGCCTTTTTATATCAGAGACATTACGATCATAATTTACTTCAAATACGTTATATTTTCTGGAAGGCGCTCCAGTTCTTTTTTCCTCCACTTCACCATCGACAATCAGTACCGAATCGGTTTTGGGAAAGTAAGTAATACCTGAAGGATCAGGGCTTGCCAATCCGGATCGTCCACCATGAGGATTATTCAGCCTCGAAAGATCCACGATTTGAACTAGTCTTCCTTCGCTGGCTGCAGCTCTTACAAAACTGTTATTTGCTTGAACCGATGAAAGCGAATACAAACTCAACATCAGGGAAGTGGTTACTGACACGAGGAAACTCCCTCGCGACAGCTTATTTTGGTGATAATTGCAATGTATTTTCATTAGGATTTATCTCTCTTCGATCATGAATCTAAATCTGATTTCTGCGTGACTTCGTTGCATTTATTCATCACGAGCCAAAAAATAGATCAGTTTCGACCTTCAAAATTGAGGCACTTTTGCGAAGTAAACCTCATTGATTTTATTAGGTTTTCAATCGGTAGCTCTTTTCTTTTAGCATAAGGATTTGCTATTGGTTAACGACTCCGTCATCAATCACGCCAGAAACTTCATTTTTGAATGAAAAACTCATTAAGTTGCTGAACTAATTGTTTCCGATCAGAATGATCGACCGGTATCCTTACAATATCTAGTGAAAAGTCGGCTTGCCGCCCGTTTTGGTAAGGGCGAACTTTACCAAAAACCGGGTGGTTTGTAAAGAAATGCTTACATAGATGTAGATAAATACTTACGCTTTTCGCGCACCCTCTGTCTTGGCCAGCCTGCTTTTCTATCTGCGAAAGATGCTTGTCGATCCTTGATTAAGAGATATCGAGATTTTTCAACTGATTTTCGAAGATTTATTGGCAATATCGTTTTTAATTGGGGTCATAAGGACTGTCTGTGAACGACGCGCGATCACGTCAAGACATAACTTGCATCCGGGGGTATCGAAAAAGAACCCGTTTATACGTCTCTTCCCCACCGAGGAATCCAACGACCAACAGATTGGCTATAGCTCGTATAGGCTTCCCCAAATTTGCGCCTTAGAACGGGTTCTTCGTAATAGCGAATTAACAACTCAACGATGATAAAAAAGACCAAAACAAACTTAAGCAGGATCATGGAGCTGAATAGAGCCACTTCGCCACATAGAATTAGAAAAACAGCCACGTACATAGGATTGCGAACAAGTTTATAAGGGCCTTGAACCACAAGATTTTTCGGTGGATCAATCGGAGCCGGTGTTCCCAATCCAAACGCCCAAAAACTCCACACGCACCACCCGTATAAGCCAACTCCCAAAATAATCGGCACAATACCCAGATAACTAAATGAATTCCTAACGCTGACGATTTGCACCATCATATAAGGGACGACGGCAACAATTACGCCGGGTACAATTATCGTGAATAAAACAATTTTAGTGATAGGCCACATTTATTTCTCCTGATACATTATCGGGACATAGACCCTGGATCGATACATAACGTAGTAAAGAGTAAAAAAAAAGGAAAAAACAGAAAGACTCGATATAACAGACACGACATTCAACGGTATTAATATCAATGTGGTAATGAATTCAACGGTGATCAAACTAATTAAGATCCAGGCGATCGTACGGTTACTCAACAATGAGCACAAAAAAGCCCCTAATGGTGCACCCAGCACAACGACAGGCACAGCGGCCAACCAGTATGTCTTTACCTCAGGGGTAAACCCCCCGATAACATAATAATGTAACAGGAAGCCAATAATTGCATTGACCGCCATTACGATAACCGATGTGGGTGTTGCTACTTTTTCAGCAATTCGAAATAATAAAACGATTAGGGAGAATGTAACAATATCAATCCCGCTCCCCACCAAACCGGACAGAATTCCTCCCATAAAACCAGCCATCATAAGTAGCATCCGCTCCCTATTTCCGTATAATAAGAGGGCCTTATACTTTACCCGTCGATTTCTGTTGACGATAAACAGGGTAAACGCGAAACTACTGACCATTGCGGTGAATAACAGTCGAACCATATCAGCCGGAAAAAGTGGTGAAAAAATGGCGGAACCCAGAAAAATACCAGGAAAGCCACCAACTGTTGCCCAGCGAATCACCCTCCACTCAACCTGGATTCCCATTGCAATAATGACTAACGAAGCTGTCGTCATTCCTATACTCTGTATTGCCAGAGCAAAAACTTTAGCGTCAAACGGCGCAATATGCAGAACTTTGGTAAAAACTGGAAAAGCAACAGCACCGCCACCCTCACTGGTCGCGCCGGCAATCAGAGATCCGAAGGCCATAGTCAAGGAAATTCGCCAATGATCACGTATAATTAGGAACGGGGACGGGGTAGCCATGCTGTACCAGACCATCCACACCAACAAGACGAGCGTTAGACTCATCACTAACGGATTAAAAATAATTGATTTCTGAAAACTCACTTTTTTCTAGCTTTAACCTCGATACAGAATCCGCGAATTCTTCCCGGAGAACCCAAAAGCCCATAGACTTTGCGATTGATAGTAATACACCCTTTGCACTGTGGAAAGGAAAACGGGTATCTCGAGCGCAGCTTTATAACCATGTTGAAACTCTTAGCCGTCGTCTTCCCGAGGGCAAATACGCAATTAATCTGTGCGTAGATAAATATCTTTTCGCGGTTAGTTTTCTCGCTGTACTCCTTCGCCATCAAACTAACCTGCTACCACCTAATCAAACACCAGCTGTTATCACAGAACTGATAGCTGAATACCCCGCTACTTATGTCATTTCTGACCGAGTGATGCCTGATCTCTCTGTCACTCCTTTCATCGTCGACACCCTGCGGTCTGAAATTGAATCTTTCCATCCACCCGCTATCGACAGTGAACATCTCGCAGTTTGTGCTTTTACCTCCGGCAGTACCGGTACCCCCAAACCTAATCCGCGAAGCTGGGGACAACTGAAAAGCGCAGCGTTATTAGCCATAGATCGTTTCAATCTTACATCCGACCCCCAATTGCTTGTCTCGACGGTACCGCCTCAGCACATGTATGGCTTAGAAACCTCCTTTTTATGGCCATTATTTTCATCGTCTTATCTCCATAACGGTCAACCCTTCTTCCCTGAAGATATCAGACAACTTATTAAATCTGCACCGCAGCCTTGTATGTTGATCTCCACCCCTGCCCATCTGAAAGCCTGTGTCCGATCGCAGCTGGACTGGAAAAACGTTAGCTCTATACTTTCTGCAACAGCTCCTATGAACAATGGGTTAGCCAGGCAGGTTGAAGTTTCCTTCAAAGCTGAGTTATTCGAGGTATTCGGCAGCACCGAAACTTTCTCATTTGCCAGTCGGGAACCGGCTCGAGAGGCTTTCTGGCATCCCTACGAAAAAACCAGGATTGTCTCCAGTCAAGACGCCAGCTATCTGGAAGTCGGGCATTTTCATGATGTTAAACGATTGGACGACCGGTTAGAGATCCAGAAGAATGGTACTTTCTCGGTGCGAGGAAGATCTGGTGATTTAGTCAAAGTAGCTGGTAAACGCATGTCTCTGGCCGCATTGAATAAGTATATACAACAAATTCATGGCGTCGATGACGGTTTATATTTTGTTCCGGATAACCAGGCAGAATCTGGACACCTGGGTGCTCTCGTGGTTAGCCGCTTAGCTAAGGCAGACATCTTACACCAACTTAAACAATTGATTGATGAAGTCTTTTTACCTCGCCCCCTGCATCATGTCAGAGAGATTCCACGTAATGCTTTAGGCAAAGTTAGCCAACAAGACCTTAGCTGTTTTTTGAAAGGACTTAGCATTGACCAAAATCCATAGCAGTCGGTACCGGGTTTCGAGTGACCACCCAAGCCTGGTCGGCCACTTTCCTGGTGACCCTATCGTCCCCGGGGTCGTCCTGCTTAATCATGTTCAGTCCATTTTGCTAAACTGGCAACCAGATTACCGAATAGTTGGACTTCAACAAGCCAAATTCCTAGCACCCCTCCGACCGAATCAGGAATGTCGGGTTACCCTGACCGAAAAACCTGTAAACAAGGTCAAATTTGAATGCACTGTTGGAAACGAAAGAGTGGCAACAGGTCTTATTCATGTTGAGAAACGGCAATGACCCAAATCTGGCGAAAACACAAAGAGCGCAGCAATCCCCTAGCTTTGCAGGCGATTCGATGGATCGCCTTGAATCTTGGCCGTAAGCCCGCACGACTTGTACTCTATCCCATTACCCTATACTTTCTATTGTTTGGTACATCCCAACGGCGAGGCTCACTTAATTATCTGGAACGTGTTTTAGATCAAAAGCCCAACTGGTTCCATGTCGCAAAGCACATCCACTATTTTTCATCCACCATCCTTGATCGAATTTTTTTGCTGACAGGACGATTTGAAGGGCTGGATGTCACCTTCCCACCGAAGAATATTCCACTTTCCTACAGCCAGAAGGGACAGGGATGTTTGCTACTGGGAAGTCATTTCGGAAGTTTCGAAGTGTTACGTAGTTATGCAGTCAAGAAGTGCCCACTTCCCATTAAAATCCTGATGTATGAAGAGCATAACCCGATGATCGTCAACCTGTTCAATGCATTAAACCCCGATATCGGAGAAATGATAATACATATGGGAAATCAAGACAGCATGCTCCAGGTTAAGGATTATCTTGAAGCCGGTTACGTAGTCGGGATGCTAGGAGATCGCTATATGGTTGATGAAAAAACGACACCCTGTGAGCTGCTGGGTGGAACCGTCAGGTTTCCAACATCACCCTTCATCCTGGCTGCTGCGCTCAAAGTCCCGGTTGTCGCATTCTTTGGAATTTATAAGGGTGGCAATCGCTACGAAATCCAATTTGAAGTGCTGTCCGAACAAATAGAACTTAACCGAAGTACCCGCCAACAAGATCTGCAAAAATGGACACAGCGCTATGCCTCTCTACTGGAGGAAAAACTAAGACAAGAACCCTATAACTGGTTTAATTTCTACGATTACTGGGGAGATGAAGAGTGCGAATCGACAAACAAGGCATCCGAAAACTGATTCCCCATGCAGGTAACATGTGCCTGCTGGACGAAGTTTTAATATGGACCCAGAAAAGTATAGAGTGTTCGACCCACACGCACCTGGACAAGGATAATCCATTGCGGTTCAACAACCAACTCCAGAGTCTTAGTTTAATAGAATACGGCGCCCAGGCAATGGCTATTCATGGGGGGCTATTGGCCCAAGAGCATAACCGAAACTATAAACCCGGTTATTTGGCCGCAATTCGGCAGGCTCGTTTTCCAATCGATAACCTCGAAAATGTTACCGATGAGATCCGTATTGTAGCGGAAGCACAGGTACAATTAGATAACGGTGTGGTATACAACTTCACGGTATCTAGCGAAGATTTGGGTCTCCTTGCTGAGGGTCGAGCCACGGTTATTCATCTTGGAGAGGAACACATAAAATGAAAAGGGCTCTCGTTACGGGTGGCAGTGGTGATATCGGATCGGCTATTTGCCTGAATTTAGCCCGGCAAGGGATTCATATTATTGTTCACGCCAATTCAAATCCGGAAAAGGCTGAAGTTGTTGTCGAAACAATCCGTCAGGAAGGTTATTCTGCTGAACCTATTGTTTTTGATGTAACGGACGAAACAACCAGTAAAGAAATCGTAACCTCTCTCGCTGCTGATGATCCCATTCAAATTATTATCAATAACGCGGGTATCCACCACGATGCACCACTCGCAGGTATGACCGGAGAGATGTGGAGAAAAGTGATTGATGTCTCCCTAAATGGCTTTTTCAACGTCACCCAGCCGTTATTAATGCCCATGATCCGAACCCGTTGGGGCCGTATCGTCAACATATCGTCTATTGCCGGGGTTATGGGTAACCGCGGCCAAACCAATTATGCCGCAGCCAAATCCTCCCTCCACGGGGCAACCAAATCACTGGCTATTGAACTGGCTTCCAGGAAAATTACAGTTAACGCTGTTGCTCCCGGCATAATTAAAGGGCGAATGACTGAGCAAACAATTGACCTGGAAATGATTAAGACGTTAGTACCCATGAAACGTCCAGGAGATCCCGAAGAAGTTGCTGCAGTTATAGGATTCCTATGCTCGGATGCTGCCAGTTATGTTTCTGGCCAAATCATTTCAGTCAATGGCGCGATGGCCTAGTAAAAATGAATTTTCCTCGCTGGATCGAGCATACTGACACTGATGGGTTATTCATCCTGTTTTTATCCGTTCTGATACTTCTTCTGAGTGGAGGTACTCTGTTATTGGTTCTCTGGCTTAAAGTACTTCATCAAGCTGCTGTAACAACCTCTACCGCTCAAAAAAATCAGATTTATCTGGTATTTGGAAAAAAACTGGAAAATACCGAAATTGATACCGAATATGAGGGGCGGCTGGACCGACTATTACGACTACCTCGGCAGACAGTGATTCTACTGGGTGGAAAAACGGGACATCCAACGCTAAGCGAAGCACAGGCGGCGCTTTTTTACCTGCTCCAGCACAACTATCCGAGAAGCAATATTTTATTGGAGGAGTCTTCCCGTAACACCTTGGAGAACCTGAGAAATGCACGAAATATACTAAGCCATTACCAAACCAAGAATATCCTCATCATCTCCAATCGCTACCACCTCATGCGCTGTAGTGTGTTAGCCTCCAGTTTTGATATCTCCCATAGCTTATGTGCCGCAGAAAACAGGATGGCACTTAATTTTTGTACATTCGCCAAGTGTTTTCTGGAAGCATTTTACCTCCATTGGTTCTACACTGGAAAATATTGGGCCACCTTAACGCACAATAACCGAATGCTGGCTAAAATCACCTAAATTAAAGAAATCTCAATCTAAGGAACGGGAAATAAATAACTTATACATTCTAGCTTGCCTTTTTGTCCGTCTTCATTCGTATAGCAACAGTTACGTAGCCAGCTATGCGCCCGCGCCCATTGCTATACGACCACTTTTAACGCTGTGCTGCGCCCTTCA
>JAZGGE010000329.1:0-12516 GCA_036480195.1 Methylococcales bacterium | reverse complement strand
TCTCTTCTGCCTTGATATTTCCACGAGCTTGAAAATCATCAATACACCTTATTCCCGTAAATAGCTCATGTAACCCCAGTATGACAGTATTTCTATCCCAACCGAAGATACTTTCAGCTAAACGGGGGTTGGAATTCAAATAATCAATGGCGACTTGTGCCTGAAAAGCTCTTCTCTTGAAGCCTGTTAATTTTGTAGATGCATCTTTTATTGTAACGATATGTTGCTCTGAGAGTACTGTCATGGTTTCTCTTCTGTAAGGGAGGATAAAGCCTATAGATTATATATGTCTATATAATATACTTAATATTTTACTTTAAAATGGTGGGTTATTTATTGCGAGTTGCCTAAGAACAGCGCCTATGCCGACCAGACTTTTGCAGTTGGCGGAAGCTTATGGGTAATCAGGAAACTCTTTAGCATGAAGCTCAATTTTTTCACCCACCATATGGTGTGGAATAGAGTAAAAATGATCGTCATATTGAACATGGTAGTCAATATTGACCTTCACGGTTTTAATGTCAGTATATTGATAAGCATGCTTGGGCAATGCTAATAGTGCCGGCTTATCTATGGATTCAAACCATTGTTGTCGGGGCCTTTAAGTTGTTTAAAAGGTTTATTATTCACTTCCTCTAGCAGTGCTTTAATGCAATGGTTGAGTTCAGCTAAAGAGAAAAAAGTATGGTGACGTAATCTAGCCAATATCCAACGTTCTATAATTTGAACGCCAACTTCAGCCTTGGCTTTATCTTTGGGTTTTAAAGGTCTGGCTGGAACCAGAGCGGTACCATAGTGAGCAGCGAGTTGTTGATAAGATGGATTGATTAGTGGGTCATATCGACAGGCTTTTGTCACTGCACTTTTAAGATTATCAGGAACCACGAGCACGAGAACACCACCGATAAATTCAAATGCTCTCTGACATGGCTGTTAATCCAGTCAGGTAATTTTTGACTCCATGTTGCTTCACAAAAGGTGTAATTGGATGCACCCAAAACAGCAACGAATATCTAAGCGGTTCTGATTTCGCCAGTCTTATGACTAACAATAGGTACGGTTTGGCCTGCATAATCCACAAACAGCTTTTCACCTGCCTTATGAGTTTGACGCATAGAGCGTTTTTGTTTTTTTAACCAGTCTCGATAAAGACGACAGTATTGTGCGTAGCTGAAACTTCTATTGGGATACTGTTGAGTATACTCTTCCCACAGTAACTGCTTAGTCATTCCTTTTCGTTTTAGCTCTCGATATATCTCTACCCAATCAGGCAATTCTTTATGGCTAGATTTTGCAGTATCCGCTTGAGAATAAATTTTAGCGGTTAGATGCGAGTCATCTAATTTTTCAATAGTCTCCCAATCCAGTTCTTGCGATTCCGCTTTACTAACTGCTTTTTGTATAGCACCTAGACTTAATCTCAGGCTATCTCTAATTTGACGCATGCTGAACTTAGCATGCAATCGAAGTCTTAATATTTCTCGTAATTGTCACATTGGTATTCTCTTTGTTGCCATTGCTTTTCCTGATATAAAAATCAGTTAGGGTAGCAGTGGAAATAATCAATGCGTGCTGAGGGTTATTGTTGATCGTGAACACTGATTATTAAATATCAGTCAAAACGTTCACGTTCAGATAATAATAGGTGTTCACGATGGGTGAGAATATGCAATGACTGATACATGTTATTCCTGTACGCAATTCATGTAATCCCAGTTGCACTGTATTTCTATCCCAGCAAAAGGTTCTTTCAGCCAAACGAGGCTTTGATTTTAAATAATCAATGATCACTTGCGCCTGAAATGCTCTTCTTTTGGAGCCCGTTAGTTTTTCTGATGCATCTCTTATTGTGGCAATATGTTGTTTTGATAATATTGGAATAGTTTCTCTTTGAAAAATAGTTTATAAAACTAATATAATACAATAAGATGTGAAATATACTTCATGTTTTGAGTGGGTTATTTATTGCCAGTTACCTTAGTCTTGTCAGATGGATTCTGATAATGTGTTTGTGCCTCAAGAAATATTGCAAATCGGCCATCATGCATATAGGGTCTAAAATATGACTAAGGTTTCTTAAAGATAGCACTAAAGTAAAATTTATAATGCGTTGCATCCGTGTCACACGGAGTCTTGCAATCATTCATCTACGCAGTTCTCTGCTATCTTTCCCCACTAAATAGTGCTCCAAATCATCGTCTGTTTCAGTCTGACATCTGAGATCTCTGCTAGGTTACTATCGATCAAAGTACTTTCATTATCGGGAAGTGTGCGTTAATATTTCTACATAATCGCAAAATCAAAACTCTAAGATAATTATGAACATCAGTACTAAAGCTAAACCCTCTGACGAAGACTTGACTGTTTCCCAACTCATGGAATTGGCTGTGAAACACCATGAGGCTGGCGAATTACAAGAAGCAGAGGTTCACTATCTCAAGGTTGTACAGCTAGAAAACAGGAACAGCGATGCACGGCATCTGCTGGGAGTTATAGCAATGCTGAATCAACGCTATATCGAGGCGATTGAACTGATCATGACCGCCATTCGTATCAATGACTCTGAACCTGCTTATCATAGCAATCTAGGCATAGCACACTTGTATCAAGGACGACTTTCGGAGGCAATCAGCTGTTTCGAGCATACCTTGAGGTTAAAACCCGATTTTGTGGAGGCACAAAACAACCTGGGTGAAGCGTTCGCAACTATGGGAAGATTTTCAGAAGCAGCGACCCGTTACCAACATGCTCTGGCAATCAATCCAGATTTTATTTTAGCACGCTACAATTTAGGCAATGCGCTGCGCAAGAAAGGTGACCCTGATGCCGCGATTGCATGCTACCACCGCATTTTGGAGTCGGATCCCAATCATACTATGGCTCTCTATAATCTTGGTCTGACCCTGGATGGTATGAACGAACTTGACAGAGCGGCCGATTGTTACCGTCGTGCACTGTCGCTAACGCCTAATCTGAGTGAAGCACAAATCGACTTGGGTAATGTGCTGCGAAAACAAGGTGATAGCGATGCAGCGATTGCCTGCCTGCAACAGGTTTCGGAGTCCGACTCTTGTTATGTCGTAGCACTCTATAATATCGGTCTTGTATATTTTGGCTTGGATCAATTTTCCCAGGCAGCTGATTATTTCCAGCGCGCCTTAGTTATAAAACCAAACCATAGAGCCGTGCACAATCACTTAGGGTTAGCTTTAAAAGACATGTGCAGGATGGAGGAGTCCCTGGCGCATTTCAAAAAAGCTCTGGAGATTGACCCCACGTATACGATAGCACACAGTAACTTCTTGTTGTATTTGAATTACGCACCGGGTTATGATCGCTCGGAAATTTTTCTGGAACACCAGCGGTTTAATGCGAGGTGCGTGGCACCTGAAAGCGGCTCATCAGCTTTCCGAAACAGTCGACAGCCGAAGCGAAGGTTAAAAATTGGTTATGTTTCTCCTGACTTTAGAAATCATGCCAATGCCCGTTTTTTCGAGCCCGTTCTGGCACATCATAAACATAAGCAGTTCGAGATCTTCTGCTACTACACTGACAACAGAATTGATGATGACACCCGACGCCTGCGACAGTATGCAGACCATTGGGCAGACTGTATGGGACTGACTGATGACGACTTTTACGATCAGATAAAACAGGATCAAATAGACATTCTGGTAGATCTTGCCGGGCATACGGCAAACCACCGACTGCCAGTATTCGCCAGGAAACCGGCTCCTGTGCAAGTGGCTTATCTTGGTTACCCCAACACCAGGGGTCTTCCTGCCATCGACTATCGTATAACCGACCGTCACATTGAGCCCGAAGGTAATGCTGACAGATTCAGTTCGGAATCCCTGATCAGGATGCCTGAGACCTGGTACTGTTTTCAGCCATCAGATAGAAGCCCTCCGGTCAACGACCTGCCTGCGATACAAAATGGCTATATTACCTTCGGCTCGCTCAATCAGTACTGTAAAACCAACAGCGATGTCCTCGATCTATGGGCGCAGGTACTCCAGGCAGTGCCGGAGTCAAGGTTACTGGTGAATACCCACACCCAAAGCCTGAGCGATCCAAGCATTCGTGAGCCTTTTGAGGCACATTTTGAGCGCTTTGGCATAACGCCAGAGCGCTTAATTCTGGACGACGAACGGCCTTCAGATACCCATCTTAGAACCTATCACCGGATTGATATTGGACTTGATACTTTCCCACATACCGGAGGATCCACGACATGCGAGGCCTTATGGATGGGTGTTCCGGTAATCACTCTGGTCGGAGAGCCTTTAGTCGCACGCATGAGTCTAAGTATTTTATCTACCTTGGGACTAAACGAACTGATCGCTCAAACCCAGGAAGAATATGTCGATATCTGTGTTAAAGTCGCAGCTGATGTGGCATACCTTCAGAAACTGCGAACAAGTATGCGTGAAAAGATGCAATCATCCACACTCATGGATCCAGGCACCTTTACCCGTCAACTGGAAGAGATTTATCGGAAGATGTGGGAAGATTGGTGTAAGGAATGTAGCGACTTATCATCCTAATTCTTTGACCTATTATTCCCCTAACTGAAAAGATTTACTGATAAAGTAAAAAAATATCAAGACTTTAAGTTAGGACGCCCATTGGTAACTCATTGATTTTTATTTTCTGTCGTCCTGGCAGCGTAAGCTTATATCTGTTGTTGATCTATGACAGCCGCTGTGATTAATTCAGTTCAATCGAAAATATAACCACTTTCAGGACTTCTTATCTCAACACAGCCACGATATCTAGGCTAAAACCTCTTCTGCAAAGGTATCAAAACACCACTGCGAGATCAGGTGTTCTGACTTTAGGTTGTTCAAAAAAAAACTGGCCTCTAAAATCGTAGCGATGCGAAGTAAGACCATAAATAGGTAACCCATTTGAGGGGCTTAATATCAGGGATTATAAAAATTTTGCAATTGGGATAAGATCTATTTACAGTTTGGCTCATAAACTACGGAAGTATAGGTCGAAAAAGATTGGGATTTTCTTAGGGCTTAAGGTTTTATATCTTGACAGAACTGTGAAGGATAGAGAGTTAAAGGGGTTGCGAATTGTATTAGCAACTCTGTTAGGCTTGCGATGCAGAGCTTAGCGAAGCGGAGCAAACCTAATGACGTCTTTAAACATTTAAAATTAAGGAGTATTGTTATGAATAAGATAAATGTAACCACCTTGGCCGTCGCAGTTGCGTTGGCTTTGGGCACAACGTCTGTAGTCAACGCAAACCCTAAAGTTAAATTTAGTGAAGGCAGCACTGCCTATGTAACCGGTTCAGCGACTTCCTCCACGGGTAACGCAAATTTCGAATCGTTCAACACAGACACCGAAGTAATCGCCTATCAATCGCTGCAAACTAATGTGACAGGTGCGGCAATCAGTTTTGGAAATGTATCTGCTAATGCTAATGGCGGCTCCGCCGGCGATGGCGGTAATGCGAATGCCAATGCCAATGGTGGACCGGCCAGTGGCGGCAACGCTAACGGTGGCACTGGCGGTAACGGTGGAGCAGCTTCTGCCAATGGTAGCGGTGGAACTGCGGGTCCTGCTGATGGCGGTAACGGCGATGATGCTGATGCCGATGGTCACGGCGGATCTGCTACGGGTGGAAATGGCGGCAACGGTGGGACTAACAATGCCAATGGCACTGGTGGAACCAACAATGCCAATGCCAATCCGAGTAACAATGGCAATTCTGGCAACAACACCGGCGGAACGGCGGGCAGTGCCGATGGTACTGGCGGCACCGCTGGGTCTGCAGACGGCGGTAACGGAGGTTTGGCAAATGCCGATGGCACCGGTGGAACTGCTACGGGTGGAAATGGCGGTAACGGCGGCACTGCGGATGCCAATGGCACCGGTGGAACGGCTAATGCTGGTGACGGTGGAGATGCCAATGGCGGTACCGGCGGTAACGCATTTGCTAACGGAGGCACTGCCTCAGCCTCAGCCGGTAACGGCGGTAATGCCAATGGTGGTACTGCTACAGCAACTGGCCATATCCTGACGACTGGTAACATTAACCAATCTGTTGGGGGTGGAGGCGCCGTCGGAGGCATCGTGAGCCAAGTTGGTAATACTGGTATCAATAGTGCTGCGTTAGGTGGCGTTAATGTTGCTGCTAATGTCGGTTCCGTTAGTCTCGCTCCTTAAACCTTATTTAGTTGTTTAAGGCTTTTGCTTTTGGTTGGCCGGCAGGGGCGCTACATTTCACCCTGTCGGTTAGTTATCCTAAGCGCTGGTTACAAGAAAGGAACACTCGAAAGGAGCATAACCATGAAAAAATCAAACAGACATTTATTACAGCCACTAATATGGAGCGCAGTATTTTTACTTGGCCAGTACGCTGGACCTTGCTTTGCCGAAGATCTTGGCGGCCAAAACTTCGAGGAATTGAGCATTGTAGAAAATGATGATCTCGAAGGTATGCGAGGAGGAGATTTTGATATCAATACCACTGTGTCAAGTCAACAAACACTAACCGCAACGGTAACCGGAGGTGATTTTGATGCAGATAGTATCTCAAACGGTAATATTACCTTTCAGGATCAAGCCTTCAATAATTTTGGCGGGATCGGGCTCGTAGTGGGAAATACTGGCAATAACAACGCCATCAACGCCTCATTGGGCGTCGCCATCCACTTAGAGTAACCACACGATGAAGATTGAGATCTTAGGTCGGTCTAAGTTGAAGCAGGGACAAGAATTATGTTGATGGGCGTAAGCCGGATTATAAATGTACGCCGAATAATTGCGGTGGTTTTTATAATAACGGTAACGGCTACGCTGGTTTCCACCGTAGTGGCGGAACCCCTCCGTCTTAATGGCTTCAGCGGGGCATTTAATATTCCCGTTCAGAGTCGAAAAGAGATGAAATGGAATAATGTGGTGCAGCAACAATATGACTTTAGTTGTGGTGCGGCCGCGATTGCCACATTACTCACCTATCATTATGACCATCCTACTACTGAAGACCGAGTCTTTAAGATAATGTTCAACAAAGGCAATAAGCAACAGATTAGAACCATTGGTTTCTCTATGCTTGACATGAAGCTATATCTTGACGCTCTGGGTCTTAAATCGGACGGCTTCCGCATGACGCTCGAAAAATTTGCGAAAATCGGTGTTCCAGGGATTACCATGATTAATACCAAAGGCTATAACCATTTTGTAGTTGTCAAGGGTGTAAAAGGCAACAGGGTTTTGGTGGCAGATCCAGCTCTGGGAACACGAGTCATTCCTCGCGAAGACTTTGAACAGCAATGGAATGGAGCTATTCTTGCTGCCCGCGAATCGATTCAAATTGCTCGCCAACATTTTAACGAAACCCGTGACTGGCAAATCCACGCAAAGTCGCCTCTCAGTGCAGGGGTAGATCGAAGTGGGTTAGGGTCGTACTCTTTGAGTCTACCTCAGGGGCTTCATGAATTTGGGAGATAAAAATGCATATCATGAAGAGACAAATGAAAAACAGGCTCCATGTTCCCATAGTTGTGGTAGTTAGTACGCTGCTGACCCTACTTTTATTTACGCCATTGTCAAAAGCTGATTTCAAATCTATCACTAGATTCTCACATTTCCATTCTGCCACTAGAGTCTCACCAATCCTCGTTAAAAAAGTCGTTGTCGATTCTGATGATATTTTCTCCGAAATGTCGGTTATTAACAATAACGAACTTGGCGGCATGCGCGGTGGGTTCAGAATTGGCGGTTTGGATGTTAATATCGGGGTCATGGTGCGAACATATATCGACGGCCGACTGGCATTGCAATCCCAACTAACGCTGGAAAACAACGGCAGCTTCGAAAACTTGATAACAACATCGCCTCAATCTTCGAGAATACCAGGAGCTACTCTAATCTCCAACAACGGCAATGGGCCCACACTACAAGAAGTTGCTTCAACAGGTGTTAACCTGGAAGGTCTTGAAGGAAGTGAAGGTATCGTTGTCAATAATAGCAATGGATTCACAGCAGTGTTACAACAGATTGGAAAAGACCGTTTCTTAAGTACCATCATTAACCAGTCTTCCGGGCGCAAAATTCAGCACGAAGTCAATATCGATGTGACCCTAGGAAACTTCAAGCAGATACAGAGAGCCTCAAACAACTCCAGACTGACTCACCAGTTCACTCATCGTTGATCCCTAAGTTTGGTGAAAGCGGTTTATATTGCTTGTCCCTTTCTCTAAATATCAGGATAGATCGACAAAAGAACCCAGTAAAGAGGCTATTATGTATCAACGCAATTATGTTTTATCATTTTTAACTATCATTACTAGTGTCTGCACTATGCCTTATAGTTTCGCAGAACAAATAGGTAAATCCGAATATGTCGCCAACAGCAACGGATCCAAGGGAATTGACACAACGTTATCGGATGATGCAGGAGCATTACCCAATAAACAACCTAACAGTGCAGAACAGCTTGACTTCATGCATCAGCTGAAACAAAGCTTGGGTGAATCCCGTCAAACCTTGCTAAAGCATCAGAAAAGCATCGCCCAGCAAGAACGCCAACTGGCGAAACAAACCAAGATCATTGCCCGACAAAAGCGCGATCTGGAGAAACAGAATCAAGAGCTCCAAAATCTGCTTGGCCAAATCTTATCGCAGGACCGACTCAAAAGCCAACGCGCTGCAGGTATCCCAGACCACGGAGCTGTTGCCCGCGCTCCGGTTAAAAAAGTTTATGACACTGAGCAAAACCCATTGGTTAGTCAAGCAACCGATGAGCAACAACATCTAGTCGCTGACAATACTAACCCATCAGAGACAACCGGCAGTACAGGCGATGATAGCAAGAGCCAAACCGAAGCGCGACCCCAAGTTGCCGCAATCCCTGATATTGGGGGAGTGCTAACTCCTCGTGGCAAACTAATGTTGGAACCTGGCATACAGGCATCACATTCCAGTTTCAACCAGTTTACCTTCCTTGGTACGGAGATTGTTAACACTTTTTTGGTAGGTCTGATTCAAGCTGAAGATACCGATCGAAATCTCATTTCCCCTCATTTGACGATGCGTTATGGAATTACCAGTCATCTTGAGGCAGAAGTCAAAATACCCTACGTTTACCGCACCGACAAAGTTTCGGGAACGGTAGCGCAGAGAGCGGATGAGAATGGTGTTGCTACCACATTGGACCGCGAATTTGAAGGCGATGGAATGGGTGACCTCGAAGTCGCACTTCACTATCAGCTCAACAATGGTTTGAACGGCTGGCCTTTCTTTATTGGGAACGTACGTTGGAAGTCTGATACCGGTGAAGGCCCTTTTGATGTCGACCGGAATGTTTTAGGCCAGGAAATGGAATCTCCAACGGGTTCCGGGTTTCATTCATTGGAGCCAAGTTTGACCATTCTTTACCCCACAGACCCTGTAGTATTTTTCGCCAACCTTGGCTATGTCATCAATTTCGACAAGGATCTTAACAGAACCTTCAACCAAACAATCGAAACCGAAGTTGAATCTCAAACATTCGGTAATGTCGCTCCTGGTGACTCTGTACGTATCAGTTTTGGGATGGGTTATTCGATTAATGAGCGGTCCTCACTAACCCTGGGATATAAGCACGACTTCATCGATGCGACCGATTTTGAAATTAATGGCGCCATAGTTTCTACCAATGATCTCGATGTGGGGTCGCTATTGCTAGGGTGGGGATTCGCATTTACGCCTGATGTTAACGTAAACCTTAATCTCCAACTTGGTATTACCCAGGATGCCCCTGATGTGCTAGTGACGCTTCGCGTACCGTTTACCGCTTACGAATTCTGACGGCTGACGCATAACGGACAAAGATGCTGATTACCAACCCGTAACCGTTTAGCAACATTCAGAATTTTACGCTATGAAGTTGTCAGAGAATAGCGTTGGTAGCGAAGGAAACTTGGTTGAGCCAGATTTTTCGATCATTTGAGGTAAGAGACATGGATGTCGAAGGGTGAAATCAGTTGAGTAACGAATATAATTTAGAAATCTGATCGATCAAGTTTTGCAGCTTTAGATCAGTCAATTTTCAAATTGCCTCGATTTTCACTTAGGTCATCAATGCCCGAGTTAACAGGATATCCCTCCTGGCAACTTGGGCATTCGAAGGTTGGTGAGCGGTAGTGGAAGAGCAACCTTCGAACAAGGCATTAACCTAAAAAAATCAGTTAACGCTAAGATTTACCTTAAGTTGTTGAGCTCTCTATGTCACCCTTTTGGTGAGCAACATCCGCTTCACGATTTTGTGAAAAATCTGGATGCAAAATTCTGCAGAATAGTTCTCGGCAGGACTAAGGCCATTCTCTTCGAGCTATTATTTGTCTTTCGAACCCAGATTTCCCACAAAAACGCGCCCAACTGATTTTTCTAGGATTAACTGTCAGAATGTGTAAAGCTTATGTACGATAGCCGTTCGAGTTGACACCCCCAGCTTTCCCCGTATAGATTTAACATATCCATGTACTGTTTCGGGACTTATCTGAAGTTCGCTGGCAATCATTTTATCAGTCCTACCGAGTTGCAGCTCCTTTATTACCTCAGTCTCGCGGGGAGAGAAGTGAAATGAGGTGCTCAGTCTGCGAAGATCTAAACGTTCGGTCGATATTTCTTCCGATATTTCTTCGACAAGTACAGCTACAACCCCTGGGTCTTGAGGCTCATTAGATAATATAAACGCAAGAATACCATAGCATTGTTTATCCGTGCATATCACAGTCTTAACCACACGCTCCATTGATGGATTATTCGCAACTTGTTGTTGAAATTGCCTTTTTAATAATGAGGAGGGAAGAACCTTGAACTGTTCTACAATCCAATCAAAATGCTCTTGTTTGTTCAGAATAAGGTTATCAACAAGTGAATTCCGAAAAAGAATGTCTCCGTTTTTCCTATCAAAAAGTAATAACCCCGGTAGCTTTCGGTTTTCGACTATTTGCATTAAATCTAGATTTTTTTCTCCCATATCCATATCCATATTTGTGCCTGTGCCTGTGCCTGTGCCTGTGCCTGTGCCTGTGCCTGTGCCTGTGCCTGTGCCTTCAATTTTTTTATAATTTTTATGTTGAAAGATCCTGAATATCCAACTCATTTTTTTAGCTTTACATTTACGCTAAATCTTACACTTTTTTTTTTAACGTAGCAAGGGTAATAATACCTTGTATATTAAAGACATCTCTAAAAACATAAGATTATTTAAATCAAAATGATTATAGTGATCCTGATTTCTGGGGAAGCCGCCCTAGCCTACGGGTGTGATTAAAAGTGAAGTAATTTACTGATAGAGCAAATTTTAGTCCATTATTTTTAACGTAGTTCGTGGGCTGAAATCTATTTAATAATGGGGTTTTTTACATTCCCTTCACTTTTAATCACACCCAATACCTACTCTCAGGGCAATCGGGCTTAAAAAGACTTGAAAATATATTTAGATAAGGTATTTGTTATATCATTTTGATTTTAAATGACAAGCAAAATAACCGCCTCAATTATCCATCATTTCTCAAGCATCCAAGACCCAAGAGTAAACAGACAAAAAAAAGCACCAGTTGCAAGACATATTTTTTATCACGCTTTGTGCGGCGATTTGTGGTGCAGACAATTGGGTCGCCATTGAAGAATTTAGCAAAGCCAAAGAAGACTGGGTTACAGAATTGCTGGACTTAAAGCATGGAATACCGTCATATGATACTTTAGGCGATGTCTTTGCAGTCATTGATACAGAAAGTTTAGTGAGTGTTTTTCTAAATGGGTAGCTGACCTGGCTAGCCTAACTGAAGGAGAAGTCATTGCCATAGATGGAAAATGCTTAAGGCGTAGTATTGATAAAGCATCGAACAAGGCGGCTATCTATATGGTTAGTGCATGGACACAAAAAAATAGTTTAGTCTTAGGCCAAGTAAAGTAGCCGATAAGTCGAATGAAATCGCCGCTATTCCTACACTTTTAGCTCGCTTATAGGCTGTCACTTGTAGCAAAAACCGTCTCACAATGCCTTTTTGTCGCTTATTTAATGCTCTGTAGTGGAACTATTTTAATACCAGGCACACTAAATATAATGGCTTGTGATCCGTCTAAAAAAGTTTGTAATTCTTCGGTTTTTTTTAAGGCTTTAAGATTCATGATGGCTTTCATTGTTTCATCATGAACAGATTTTCTGATTTTGTCAGTTTAGACTCATTTTATAGTGGAATGCGAGGGTAGTTTCAGACTCATTTCGTATTGGAGAGGCTCTGTCTATCATAGTTATTACTTGATATAATAAACTGCACGAAAAGAATTCCAACTTTCTGGCTCAGAACTTTTCGCTCTTGCGCTGCCAGCCATGGAGAGCGAACGCGAAGGCTGGTAGTCCCCAGAAGGTGTAGAGGTCCGTTGTTTTGTCGGAATCGGAGCGCTAGCGTAGGTGGAGACAAAATAAAAGGTTTCCCGAAACACCGTCCAGTCATTTGAGGGAGTGGTACGTAGCCAGCGCCGAGTTTACGATGGTGTGGCGAA
>JAZGGE010000328.1:0-5709 GCA_036480195.1 Methylococcales bacterium | reverse complement strand
GGCTTTAGCTGCTACACATTGTTATTCGGGTTTTTCGTATTTCAACAGATTCTAGTTTTTGACTTTACCATGAAGCGCATGAAGAACACGAAGAAGTAAAGAACTTCATGTTCTTTATGGTGATATTAATCTAATATTTTGTAATACAGTAGCCACTTTAAGCTAAACGACTTTCAGTCATTGTTTAGAGCAACCTATGGACTTTCAGTCCGTAGTGGTTGAGTTACTTTAGAGATACTTGTTCATGTAAACAACGATCCTGGTATTGTCGATCTTTATGACTTGTATCGTATTGACGTGCCTGACGAGCTTACGACGACGACTATTGATGAAACTTCGGACTCAGTTCATGTACTGCTTCAATCATCGCCCCTGCGTTCTCCGGTGGTACATCGGGTAAGATCCCATGCCCTAAATTGAAAATATGACCAGAACCTGTTCCGAATCCTTCCAGTATCGTCTGCACCTTGTTCCGGATGGTTTCTGGGGAAGAATAAAGGGCTATGGGGTCAAGATTGCCTTGTAACGCGACTTTATCACCCACTCGACTGCGTGCAGTTTTGATATCAGTCGTCCAGTCAATACCCAAGGCGTCGTAGCCGGAATGACTCATGGTTTCTAGCCATTGTCCGCCACCTTTGGTGAATAATATGGTCGGGATGCGATGGTTGTTGGTTTCAGTGTGCAGGGAATCTAAGACACGCTTTGCGTAGTGCAAAGAAAATGTTCGGTAATCATCGGTGGTTAACATGCCACCCCACGTGTCAAATACCATGACGGTTTGAATTCCGGCAGCGATTTGGGCATTGAGGTAGTCAGTTACAGCGTCGGAAATTTTACCCAGAAGCTCATGCATGAGGGCGGGTTGTTCATACATTAATCCTTTAACCCGCTGAAAGTTCCGGCTGCTTCCACCTTCTATCATGTAAGTTGCCAAAGTCCAGGGGCTACCGGAAAAACCAATTAATGGCACTTTGCTATTCAGGTCTTTTTTGATCAGTCTGACTGCGTCAATGACATACTTAAGATCTTGTTCTGGATCCGGTACATGAAGGTTTTGTACGTCATTCTTGTTTCGAATAGGTCGTTCAAACTTGGGGCCTTCTCCTTCGATAAAATACAGCCCCAATCCCATCGCGTCTGGAACAGTCAGTATGTCAGAAAACAGGATTGCGGCATCCAGAGGGAATCGTTCGAGGGGCTGAAGAGTGACTTCGCAGGCTAATTCGGGGTTGGTGCAGAGATTTAAGAAACTACCAGCTTGTTCACGAATATTGCGGTATTCGGGGAGATAGCGTCCGGCTTGACGCATCATCCATACCGGCGTTCGCTCTACGGGTTTCCGTAGAAGGGCTCTCAGCAATAAATCATTCTCCAAAACATTCATAAGAAAAAATTCTAACCTATTAAATTAGCGAATAAAGAGGCCTAACGCGTTGCTTTTTGTACTGTTGCCAAGCTTCTTGGCCAGGCCTTCCGAAGTGCTGATGGTAGCTTTAAGGCCTCGCCTTTCGCAGCTTTCAGCGTAGGGAAATCACCATACAGTAATCTGTACCAGTCGGTCTTGCCTTTTCGAGCCCGGTAGTACCCAAACGGCTTAAGTTGCGGGTATTTTGCCACAAAATCATGTAAATCCGCTATGTCCGTTGACGCCATCAGTTGTAGTGTAAAATGTTGAGGATTGAGATTGAGCAGCCAATTTTTGTCATTCAACACGACTTTTGATCTGTTCGATGTGGTTTTAGGGGGGCTGCGATCAGTCTGCTGTTTATTTTTAGCTATCGTAGTGTTGTGAGCATCAGCACGGGGGGCCTGAACCTTTGGTGTTGAGGCCCGGCGTGTTTGGTTATTGCTCGAATTGACGGAGAGTTCTCTCTTACTTTCTTGCCGCACAATGGCTGCTTCTTTTTTCCCTTGGACTGGCTTGGGTTCTCCGGCGCTAATCTGGGGTAAGGGCATTGCGACGTTCTTATTTAATTGGGCGGTTTTTTGACCAACCTTCCCCTCAGATCTTTCAAGAGGAATTTCGCCGTCAACATCCGCTGTAGTGCTCGCAATATCTGTTAACAAATCGTCCAGTGCTTTACTGTTTTGTTTCGCGGCAGTTATCTTTTCAACCGATTCCGTATTTTCTGCCGATAAAAGGTTCGGTTGTCGCGCTATTACTTTATGATTTTCGGTATCCTTTTTTTGAGAAACATTCTGGGCAGCTAAATCGGTACCCTTGTTACTATCGGGTTTCCACAAAAAATAACTGATCGCAATGGCAATAAGTACCGCTGCGCCAATAGCAGCAGGTAATAGCTGGTTAGTCTTTTTCTGTATTTTGGGTTGAGTTAATTCCGAGACAACTGAATTGATACTGCCAGGAATCCCCTGGCTTTGGCGATGCACCTTGGTAAGCAGGTCAGGCGTGATAGTGTCTTCTGGCATCCCTAAAGGTGGCATGCGTAAATAATTCTTCGTGTCTTGTTCGTTTAACGGTGGAATGTCGATGAAATGGCAGGATTCCTCATCATAATCTGTTGATGTTTTGATGTGCGGATTATCAGGTTGTGAGCTGAAAACCAACCGCAGTGCAGGTTGTGTCTTGACAAATTCAAGGAGTGTTTTGAGCAAATCAGGCTCGAAACCTTCAGCATTATCCAAAATCAGAACCAATAACTTATTGTTATCGGAGAATTCAGTTAACTTTCGGGTTAATGCGTTGATCGTTTCTGCTCTATGTTGAAAAGGAGTTAAATCTCCTGTACTTTCCAACATTTTCTTTTTAATTGTATCTAAATCAACCTTATCGGTTGCGATAAGGTGGCAAACCTCCCATCCTTTTTGGGGATGTGAAGCAAGATGCTTAAGAAATGTCGTCTTGCCAATGCCCTCGGCCCCTGAAACCACAATTGGCTTGGCGAGATTATTGATCAGATGTACCAATAAATCGAATTTTTGTGATCGTTCCTGGCTGACGAGTTCATTGAAGTTATCTGGCGAACTATTATCCGTATTTAAGGGTTTAAGATTTTCCATATGCATAAGACTTCCACGATGATTGGTTTGACGCGCTCGAACGTCTAGCAACTGACTATATGACTATACTATCCTTCCAATAGAATCTTACCGAATCATTAGCGTTGCTTCCAGTTTCGCAGTGTCAGTGTCTGCAACAATTATTGCCTCTCCGATGGCTTTTAACAAAACCAATCTCAAGCGACCATCCAAATTCTTTTTATCCACAGCCATAAGTTCGAGGAAACGGTCAACTGTTAATTGTCTGGGTGATTCTGTGGGTAAATTCGCGTTATTTAATATGTCGGTGATTCTTGCGATTTCGCTGTCATTCAACCATCCTCGTCTTTGAGATAAATCAGCTGCCAGGCAGATGCCAATCGAGACTGCTTCTCCATGCAGATAAGTGCCGTAGCCCATACCTGTTTCGATTGCATGCCCAAAGGTATGGCCCAGATTTAGAATCGCTCTTATTCCGGTTTCATTTTCATCCTCGGCGACTATTTCTGATTTATTGATACAGGAACGTTCAATAGCGAAAGCCAAAGCGCCGGCTTCCCTGTTGAGTAACCGATCCATATTGGTTTCTAACCAGCCAAATAATTGTGGATCCCGAATTAAGCCATACTTAATAACTTCCGCAATACCTGCTCTTAATTGCCGATTATCCAGCGTACGCAATACGGAAGTGTCAGTAACTACACAACGGGGTTGGTAAAATGCTCCGATCATATTTTTACCACCGGGGTGATTGACACCGGTTTTCCCGCCTACCGACGAATCGACTTGGGCCAATAAGGTAGTTGGTACTTGAATGAACGGGATGCCTCGCTGATAACAGGCCGCGGCAAACCCGGCAATATCACCCACTACTCCCCCTCCCAACGCGATGAGTGTTGCATCGCGATTGAACCGTTTTTCAATTAGGGTATCAAAAACCGTTTCTGTAGTTTTAAGTGTTTTATAGATTTCACCATCAGGTAGTTCTATGGTTTCAACTTGATAGCCATCAAGAGATTTCAGTAATTGTTGTAAATAAAGCGAACCTACTGTGGTATTGGTGACCACTAACACTTGTTTCGAAACAATATGCCGGGAGAAAAGCTCCTTTTGTCCTAATAATCCGGAGCCAATATAAATTGGATAGCTACGGTCGCCTAAATCGACTTGTACGGTACTCATATTGATGATTTTTAATGCTTGATATTAAAAAGTTAAGTTTTTACCCAAGACAAAGATTCGAGAGGTAGCCCATCCTTGGAGGGTCCGCATGGGGAAGGAGCGGAAAAGAGACTCCGGGACTTACTACGATTGTCTACGATGTTGAACAGGCAATATCAAGTGACGCATTATACGCCCCGAGAATATTCCGCACCGCGGCGCGACTGGTGCGGTGGCTGGTATCCACAATAGAATCCGCGCACTCAAGGTACAAAGGTTCTCGGGTCTGCATTAACTCTACCAAGCGTTTTCTGGGGTTGTCAGTATGCAGAAGTGGTCGGTTGCTATCGTTACGGGTTCGTTCCAACTGCCTTTCGATGGAACACTTAAGGTAGACAACCAAGCCATTTCGGTATAAATAATCCCTGTTCTCCTGTTTCAGAATTACACCGCCGCCTGTAGCCAGGACGATGTCATCCAATTGGCAGAGTTTGCGGATAATTTCCTGTTCGCGTTTTCTGAATCCTTCCTCTTTTTCGTATTCGAATATCAATGGGATATCGACGCCCGTACAGGTTTCGATCTCAGTATCACTATCAAAAAATGCCATCCCCAGCGACTTTGCCAGCATCCGCCCTACAGTAGATTTCCCCGCTCCCATCGGACCGATGAGATAGATGTTGTTGCTGTTTTTCATTCTCTAAACATACTATGGATAAAATTTCAGGGCAGTACAGCATATACCTCTCGCGCCGAAGAATACCCACTTTCAGCGCGCACTTCTCGCAAAAAGCGTCGTTGTAGAACCTTGAAAGAGATGACTCTTCCTGCAGTGCTACGTCTAGCCCGTCACGAAAATCTACCCGCTCAAAACGGGCATTCTTGAACGCTAAAGGTATACTTCAGATCTGAGTTGCTGATTGCTCCGCCTCCTCTCTCCAGATTAAGGTAGCCATTCTACCTGTCATATTATCACGCCGGTAGGAATAAAATAATTCCGGGTTTGAAAAAGTACATAGAGGGCTACGATAGACTTTAATGCCACCAATATCATTGAGCGTTGATTCTGCCATACCTGGCATATCAGCGTACCACTTTCCGGAAAGTGATGGTTTAAAAAAGGCCGTGAATCGAGTTGATTTAGACAGAAATTGATCTCGTACTTCATTTCCTACTTCGTAGTGGTCTGGGCCAATCCCAGGTCCAAGCCAAGCTATAAGATGTTTGGCCGCAAGTGTTTGTACTGCCGTCTCCAAAATACCAGCAAGTAGTCCACGCCAACCGGCGTGAACTGCGGCAATGCTGTTCGTTTCCTGGTCGCACAGGAGTACAGGTAGACAGTCTGCAGTCATTATGGTGCAAACAACCCCAGCTTTACGGGTATAGCTCCCATCAGCGACTATTTCCTTTCCTGTCACCGTCTCTGCGGAGACTATAGTTGTACTGTGAACTTGTTGTAACCACACCGGGTCGCCAGGAAGGTTGAGGGCGCGGTGGAGCATTCGGCGATTACTTTCAACAGCTCGAACACTATCGCTGACGTGT
>JAZGGE010000327.1:0-3010 GCA_036480195.1 Methylococcales bacterium | reverse complement strand
ATCAGGTGCGTAAAAATCCTGCCAGCGCAAAGCATCGAATTTTTCTGTTTCAATTGCTGGCGGTATTTGGGCAATGGGATCGAGCCATGACTCAGCTCAATGTGGTGGGCGATCTTGACGATGGTGCGTTAGCGATGGTGTATATGTACCGGGAAGTACTCAATTGTGAAGTATTCCGCGAACAGGTATTCCAAGGGCTTAGGGAACCGGTTGTTTTTGGACAACCACCGGAATGGATAGGGCTGCTGGTTCAAGCGTTGAAACTGACTGCGAAAAAAAAGGACGCCGAGTCACAGAAATTTCGGAATGAGGCTTTTGAATCTGCAGCAGAATCCGTGGGTGAGATTAACGGCCAGTCGTTTGTCTGGATTGCCGATGCAGATTCACGATTAGGACCGGTATTGGAGGTGATTATCGAGGGGCGCTATTTTTGGGTGCCGTTTCAGAACATTCGTTCAATCAACATTGAACAACCAGAGGATTTGCGAGATATGGTCTGGCTACCTGCACATTTTACCTGGAGTAATAGCGGTGAGAGTTATGGTTTGATTCCGACTCGGTATCCGGAATCCTATGAACATGAAGATCCCTTGCTTGCACTGTCTCGTAAAACGGAGTGGAAAGAGTGTGGTGCCGATATGTTTTTTGGATTCGGACAGCGGTTACTATCCACGGATACAGGGGATTTTCCGTTGATGGAAGTCAGGACGGTAAAGATAGATGCAGAAAAAGGCTAGATCTTCCAATGGCTAGAACCTTACCGAAGGAACGTTTGTTACCGTCGCTGCTTGATCGTCTAACCGACGACGATCCTCTAAATCGATCCATAGAGCTACAACATAAAAGCATTCAGAAAATCGAGAAGGAGTTGGCGTTGATTACGCAAAGCACGGATAAGGATTTACAGGAGAATAAGAATCGACAAAAAAGCCTGCAAACACAACTTGATCAGGCTCAGACTCAATATCTTGATCTGGCTTCTTCAGTAACGTCCTTAAGTCAGATCCGTGATTGTGTCAAAAGAGATCTGGACTGGCTGTTGAATGCCCGAAACTACTTCCCGCCCAACGATCTGCAAGATTACCCTGAAATTGTCACTTCAGTGCTCAATTACGGGTTACCGGATCTGGCGGGTAAAACGGCTACTGGAATGGATATCCGAAAGTTGGAAAAGATTTTAAAACAAGCCGTTATTGATTTTGAACCCCGAATATTACGGCACACGGTTAGCGTACGTTTGCTGGTTGATGAATCGATGTTGCATCACAATTCATTAACCTTCGAAATTGAGGGTGAAATGTGGTCTGATCCTCTGCCTATTCATTTGCACTTACTCACCGAGCTGGAGTTAGAGAACGGCGGTGTATCAATAACCGAGTTTCAAGCATGAATCCACAGTTGCTAGGTTACTATAATCAGGAGCTTCAGTTTATCAGAAAGATGGGCACTGAATTCGCCCAGCGCTACCCAAAAATTGCAGGACGGTTAGATTTGGGTGGCACGGAATGCGCCGATCCCTATGTAGAACGCCTTCTGGAGGGGTTTGCATTTCTGACTGCTCGTATTCAGCTAAAACTGGATGCTGAATTTCCCCGCTTTACCCAACACCTTATGGAAATGGTGTATCCGCAGTATCTGGCCCCGACACCTTCCATGACGGTTGTACAGTTTGAGGCCGATTTAAACGGTGGAGTAACGGAACAAGGGTTCTTATTACCTCGACAGACAGTGTTGCGTAGCAGCACTATTAGTGAAGGTCATGGTACCTGTAAGTTTCGTACTGCCCACGAGGTTATGTTGTGGCCCTTACGTCTTACCGAAGCCAGTTATCTTCCGCGGGGTGAGGCCGGGCGTTTTGTCGTACCGGGTTTGGAGGGTGTCAAGGCCGGCATTCGATTGCGTTTGGAAACGACGGGGGGTATTAAATTTAGTCAACTGGCACTAGATCAATTGCCATTGTACTTAAGGGGCAGTGGGGGGATTCCCACGCAGCTTTATGAGTTACTTTTAGGCCATGCATTGGCAGTTGTGATCCAACCCAATGAAAACAATACGGATGGATGGAGAGAAGTACTTAACAGACGTACTATTCAGGCAACCGGATTTGACGATAAGCAGGCTCTTTTGCCCTCTGGCCCCCGTTCTTTTCAGGGTTATCGATTATTGCGGGAATATTTTACCCTGCCGGAGCGGTTCCTGTTTGTGGATTTGTGCGGGTTGCAAAGGGTGCTTCAGCGTTGTGATGAAGTCGAAGCTTTACAGATCGTCATCCTGCTGGATACCGAATTGAATGAATTGGAAGATCGGGTGAGCATCGATAATTTCTCGTTGTTCTGCACCCCTGCGGTGAATCTTTTTCCCAATCGGGCTGATCGTATCCATCTTTCCCATAAAAGCACGGAACATCATATCATTGTCGACAGAACCCGACCACGGGATTACGAAGTCTTTGCCGTGACCGAAGTGGAGGGTTTCGGTAGCAGCTCAGCGCCAGAACAAGTATTTCGGCCTTTTTATTCCCTTCAGGATAAGATGACGGATCAGGATAACCATGCTTTTTACACCCTACGGCGCGAGCCTTCCCTAGGCTCGGCGACTCGAAGCCAAGTGACCAGAAGTACGCCTTACCAGGGTAGTGAAACCTATATTTCGTTGGTCGATACGCACGAAGCCCCATACCCCAGCCAGCTAAAACAACTGGGCATACAAACGTTATGTACCAATCGGGATTTGCCGCAGTTTATGTTGACGGGGCAAACCAAAACGGATTTTACCCTGGCTATTGGTGCCCCGGTTAATGCTGTTCATTGTTTGACTCAACCCACTGATCCTAAACCTGCCTATCCTGATGGTGAACACGCCTGGCGTCTGATCAGCCATTTGTCATTGAATTATTTATCGCTACTCAATGATAACGAAGAAGAGGGTGCAGCCGCATTGCGGGAATTGCTACGTTTGTATGGAGATTTCACCGATCCTTCCATAGGTAAACAAATCGAAGGGCTTTTAA
>JAZGGE010000326.1:0-18564 GCA_036480195.1 Methylococcales bacterium | reverse complement strand
AATATAGAAGGACGTACTTTGATCACCTTGAATTGGCGTATATCACCATTAAATTCGTGAAGACGCTTTGTTGCCCAGGGAGACATAATGGTGTTCAGATAACGCCTCGGTATGCCATAGTCACTTTCCAGAATTTCGGCATCCTCATCGGGATTGAAAAGCCCCAGGGGTGATTCGAATACAGGCGATCCTTTTATGGCATAAAAAGGTGTTTTTTCCATGAGTGACTTGAGCCGCTCCGCGAGCGACGACTTGCCACCACCCACAGGACCGAGCAGATACAGTATTTGCTTTTTCTCTTCCAGACCCTGTGCAGCATGTTTGAAATACGAAACAATCTGTTCGATGACATCCTCCATGCCATAAAATTCACGGAAGGCGGGATAAAGTTTAATGACTTTATTGGAAAACAACCGGCTGAGCCGAGGGTCATTGTGAGTATCAACCAACTCCGGTTCGCCTATGGATGCCAGCATCCTTTCCGCTGGACTGGCATAAGCTAGCGGATCCTTCTTACAAAGATCCAGGTAATCCTGAATAGTTAGTTCTTCTTCCTTTGATTCTTCAAACTTTGAAGAATAGTGATCGAAAATACTCATCTGCAGACCCCTCTGTAGTTTCTCATGCTCATGATAAAACTATAGACCACACCGAAGGAAATTATTTCATTAAAATTAGCTTAATTGTGAAAAATTTACAAAAATTCCAGGCTTCACTATTGGCAAAGAGACTACCGCAGCTCCAGGCGGTAATGCTTGGTGTAGTGATGATCCATCAAGTTACCCATATACCCTTTGACGTGAGGCTTAATCAAACTTTTGCTGACATAAAAATAAAGTGGAATAATCGGGTGATCCCGGAGCATAAGTTTTTCGGCATCCTCCAAGAGATGACGGCGTTGAAGTGGATCACCCTTCCCTGCGGCCTTTTCGAGGAGATCGTCGTAAACGGGATTATTATATCCGGAGTCATTAATTCCATGCCGTGATCCCATCAGGCTAAGAAAAGTAGTTGCATCATTGTAGTCACCGATCCAACCTGAACGGAATATTTGGGTAACGCTCCGCTGTTTTCGGTTATTCAAAAAGACTTTCCATTCTTCATTTATCAGTACGGTATGAACACCTAGGTATTTTTTCCACATCGCCGCAACAACCAAAGCGATTTTCTTGTGATTTTCACTGGTGTTATACCGTAACTCTACCGTTAAAGGATTGTCCCGACTATATCCAGCTTGCTGGTACAAACGCTCTGCTTCGGAATGTCGCAGCTCCGAATCCAAATCCTGGTAACTCAAACTTTGCGAAGAGTAACCCACAATGCCTAATGGTACCCAACCGTAAGCGGGCGCTTCACCCAGAGCAGTCATTTTATCGACAATGATCTCCCGGTCGATAGCCATGGAAAGTGCTTTTCGCAATGCCAGATTATCCTTGAATGGTGGTTTTGTGAGATTAAACCCATAGTAATAGGTACCTATATAGGGTGAAACTTTAAGTTCCTTTGGCAAATGCTTCCGGATCCAGCGAATTTGCGTCAACGGTACTGCATCAGTCCAATCGATATCTCCGGCCCGATAACGTCTTAGTTCCGCAGTTTGGTCATCAATAGCATAATATATCACTCGATCAATCGATGTGTTATCAGCATCCCAATAGTTCGGATTGCGCTTGAGGGTTATATGGGATTGAATTATCCAGTCTTCCAATTGGTAAGCGCCATTTGAAATCAGGTTTCCGGGACGGGTAAACTTGTTTCCGTGCCGATTGATCGACTCACGATGAACCGGATAGGTTGATGAGTGGGTCAACAACCCCAAAAAATAGGAAGTTGGAGCATTCAACATAATTTCCAGAGTGTGTTGATTGACAACGTTCACACCGAGTGTCTCGGTAGATTTTTCTCCAATAATAACGACATCCGCATTTACAATCGGAGAGAGAATCTGTGAATATTTGGAGCCTGTACTCGGGTCTACGCTACGTCTGAGGGCAAAAGCGAAATCCTCAGCCACTAGCGGATCACCATTGGACCAGTGGGCTGTAGGTCGCAAATGGAACGTATATCTTTTACCATCCGGGCTAATTTCCCAACTTTTGGCAACACCGGGTACAAGGGTACCATCTGGTGCTTCGATGATTAGCCCTTCGAACAAATCCCGTAATATATTCGATGCGGGCACACCTTCCGCCTTATGGGGATCCAACGTTTGCGGTTCAGCGCCATTCCCTTTGCGAAGGGTACTTGGAGCAATATGACGTAAGCTGTCACGCTCTGAACCTCCTTCCCGATCACACGCTACAGAACTGAGCACTAACGAAAAAACAATGAGATACTTAGGCATTTGCGAATATCCAGCTTGAGCAAGAAACTATAACAGTACATAATAATATACCTCTCGCACCCAAGAATACCCTTTTCAGCGCGCATCTTTTCGCGAAGTGCGTCGTTGTAGAACCTTGAAAGAGACGACTCTTCCTGCGAGCCCTTCGCGAAAATCTACCCACTCAAAGAGGGCATTCTTGAGTGCAAAAGGTATATATAACTTTCGTGTTATTCACTGACATAAAACAATAAACAAGAGGTCATCCATGGGATTTATGCAAGGCAAACGTTTTTTGATCGTAGGTTTAGCCAGTAACCGTTCAATTGCCTGGGGTATTGCCCAGGCCATGCGCAGGGAAGGGGCCGAACTCGCGTTTACCTATCAGAACGAGAAGTTAAAAGGTCGAGTCGATAAAATGGCTAGCGACCTCGACTCCGATATCACTACCGAATGTGATGTGAGTAGTGACAGCCAAATCACCGCAGTCTTTGATTTTCTTGGGCAGCATTGGGATGGGCTTGATGGAATAGTCCACTCGGTCGCTTTTGCGCCGAGGGAGGCGTTGCAAGGAACTTATCTGGATTCAGTCACCCGAGACAACTTCAAGATTGCCCATGATATCAGCTCCTATAGTTTTGCCGCACTGGCCAAGGCCAGCAAGGAAATGATGGCAGGAAGAAGTGGGGCTTTACTGACGCTAAGCTACCTGGGAGCAGAACGAACTATCCCGAACTATAATGTTATGGGCGTAGCCAAGGCTAGCCTTGAAGCGAATGTTCGTTACATGGCGGCATCTTTAGGGCCTGAGGGAATTCGAGTCAATGCTGTCTCTGCAGGCCCCATTAGAACGCTTGCCTCTGCCGGAATTGCCAATTTCAAAGAGATGCTTGGCAAAGCAGCGGATACTGCATTACTTAAAAAGAATGTTACGATCGATGAAGTTGGAAATGCTGCCGCATTCCTGTGCTCAGATCTCGCTTCGGGTATAACAGGTGAAATCCTCTACGTGGATGGTGGGTATAACATCGCTGGCTTGGCTGCATCCTGACCGAGTCTTGTTTTTTCAGAATACAACCAACCGGATCGAAGGGCTTTAGCCGCGTGATCGCAGCTAAGGAATGGAAAATAAATAAGTTGTGCATTATCGCGTAGTTTTTTTGTATGTCTTCGTTCGAGTAGCGACAGGCGCATAGCAAGCTACGTAACTGTTGCTACTCGGGCGAAGACGGACAAAAAACAAGTGAGAATGTATAAGTTATTTAATTTCCATTCCTAAAGTTCTTCCTGCAACGAAGCTTATTGCTCAGCAACCACTCCCTCGACAACCCCTATTTTTTCCCGCATTCCTGCAATCAAAGCGTCGAATTCCAGCTTGCCTTCTGTCTGAGTCAAAAACTGATCAGCGGACTCCCGCAAACTTGCTTCTACTTTTTTCGGATCGCCTTCCAACACCTCCAGAAGGGCTACCACAGCCTGACCGCCATCCGCCAAATCTACTTTAATCGATGTCAGTTTTCCTTTTTCAGGTTTTACTGCTTTAAATACTGCCTGGGCTATTGCCGGGGATACGGCATTGCCACTGCGCTGAAACGGCTCCGGTTTTTTCAGCTTGGAACCTGCTTGTTTGGCAAGTTCAAAAATCGATTTCCCCTTGCGTAGCTCGCTAACTAGAGTACTCGCCTTCTCCAAAGTCAATTGGCTCGCTGACTCGTTACGCAGCCGTTTTACAATATCTTCCTGAACCTCTGCCAATGGTTTGACCGTAGCGAGTTGGTGAGCAGTTGACCGCAATACGACAATACGCTCGGCTGTGAGCTCTACTGGCGTACTGTTATTCCCCTCTAACACTTCATCACTAAAGACAGCTTCACGTATTTTTGGATCCGCAGCAATATTTTCACCTTTCTCCCGAGTTATTGAGCTAACAGACTTGATCGTTAATCCCAACTGCTCAGCCACAGGTTTTAATGTATCAGGATTTTCGTAGCTACTTTCAGCTAATGTTTCTCCGGCCTGATAAAAGGTGTTTTCGACTGCATTACGACGATAGTTTTGCTGTAACTCTTCTTGAACTTCTTTAAATGACTTAACTTTGGCCAACTCAATTTCGGTGACTACAATCAAATGCACTCCGTATTTTGTCTTTACGGGCTGGGAGACTTCATCTTTTGTCAATGCAAAAGCAGCTTCCTCAAAGCTCTTAACCATGACTCCTTTATCGATAAAGCCCAGATCGCCACCATTTTTCGCAGTGAGTTTATCGTCAGATGCCTCTTTTGCTACATTAGAAAAAGCTTCACCTTTCTTTAGCCGCTCTTGTAGCTGTTCAACTTTTATCCGGGCAGCAGCAACCGCAGGTTCATCTGCATCATTTGGTATTTCAATTAATATATGACTGATTTTCCGCCGTTCTTCCTTGGTATAATAATCTTTTTGCTCTTCATAAAAAGTCTTAAGATCTTCCTCTTTGACATCGACTTTTTTCGCCATTTCATCAAGATTTAATTCAATATATTCTATAGAAACCATTTCTGGATTCTCGAACTGTCCCTGATTCTCCTGATAATATTTCTTTATTTCATCCTTTTCAAATTTCGATTCCCCTGATACAAGCGGTATTGAAAAATATTCTATTTTCCTTTTTTGATTCTGTTGCCGGAAAAACCATTCCAAGGAGTCATCAGTCATAAACGCTGAATCTAAAATCGCCCGCTGATACTGCTCAACAGCCAGGCCACGACGCACACGTTCGGTAAATTGCTGTGAACTTAGACCTTCACTTGCCAGATAGCGATTATATTGTTCACGATTGAATCGAGTCGATTCATCTTGAAAAGCAGGTAAAACCCAAATGAGATCCCTTATCGCTTCATCGCCAATTTTTATACCGCTCCGATCCGCAGCCTGAAACATGACTTCTTCACGTACCAGGTTATCCATCGCTTGCCGCCTCAATATTGTATCGTCGACTGTTTGCTCTACGGGTAATCGTGCACGGATATCTTCGTATGCTCGAGCTAGATCTCGTTGTAGAAATTCCCTGTCACCTACACTTGCAACGGGTCGTTCTCCACCAGAAGAGAAATAATTTTGGACTCCCCATAGAACAAAAGGGATAGATATTAAAACAAGGATTATCCAGGCTAAAACACCTTGTGCACGATCACGAATCGACTGGAGCATATGCTAATAACTTAGGTTTTTAGTGGAAGGTCATATGAGAAAACTGTTTCTAGACCTCGTCTATCAACTAAGGCAACAACAGCTTGACGTAAAAAATATAAGGCATACGCTGCAAACAGCTCGGATCACTTATTCCCAAGACAGCCTATGTACATAAAAAACCCCGACACGGTCGACCCGTTCGGGGTTAAATACTTGGCGGAGCGGACGGGACTCGAACCCGCGACCCCCGGCGTGACAGGCCGGTATTCTAACCAACTGAACTACCGCTCCACAACAAATGGTGGGTGCTGAGGGGATCGAACCCCCGACCCTCGCCTTGTAAGGGCGATGCTCTCCCAGCTGAGCTAAGCACCCAAGGGAATTTGTCAGTTTACAGCATCTTTAAGTGCTTTGCCAGCCTTAAATGAAGGGATCTTCGCGGCTTTAATCGTAATCGTTTCTCCCGTCTGTGGATTACGTCCTTGCCTTTCTGCGCGATCTTTAACAGCAAATGTTCCAAACCCTATCAATGAAACACTATCCCCTTTTGCCAAGGCATCGGTTACCGAAGTTATTATCCCATCCAATGCCCTACCCGCATCGGCTTTCGTTAGTCCAGCCGAATCCGAGATGGCGTCTATTAGCTCCGCTTTATTCATTTAGTTCCCCTTGTGACATATTTATCCATATTTGAGATAGAAGCGAAAAAAAATACCGCTTCCAAGCATAATAAAGTCCCGCTACCCGCAGTACTCCGCGTATTTATAACAGTTGGCCAGAAGCGCTGTCAAGAAAACTGCACAACAAATTTTAATGTGCGACAGGATGATCAGTTTTCTGAGTTCGTCTAGTGGTCTTTTTTTCCTGTTTACCCTGTTTTTTGGGTGTTGGCAAATAGCTTAAAGCAATTTCAAGCACCTCATCGACCCACCGCACCGGCTTAATATTTAAATTTTGTTTAATATTCCTCGGAATTTCAACTAAATCCTTTTCATTCTCCATAGGAATAATCACTGTTTTGATGCCGCCCCTATGAGCCGCCAATAACTTCTCCTTAAGACCGCCAATCGGTAAGACTTCGCCTCTCAAGGTGATTTCCCCTGTCATGGCAACATCGGCCCGTACTGGAATTTTTGTGACTGCAGAAACGAGGGCAGTACACATACCAATCCCTGCACTTGGACCATCTTTCGGAGTAGCACCTTCCGGAACATGAATATGCATGTCATGTTTTTCAAAAAACTCTGCATCAATCCCGAGCACATCCATCCGACTGCGAACCACAGTATCTGCAGCCTGTATGGACTCCTGCATCACTTCACCCAGCTTTCCGGTTTTTTGAACTTTCCCTTTTCCAGGAACAATCGCCGTCTCAATAGTTAACAATTCACCGCCCACTTCGGTCCAGGCCAGACCAGTCACTTGCCCTACCCTATCAATCCCTTCTACAACACCATATCGAAACCGATGAACTCCAAGAAATTTTTCCAAGTTTCGTGAAGTGATATTCAAGGTCTTTTTATTACTTTTCAGAAGCAATTGCTTAACGACTTTCCGACAGATTTTGGATATCTCCCGTTCGAGACCTCTAACCCCAGCCTCTCGTGTGTAATATCGAACAATATCCCGAATGGCGGATTCTCCGATATGCATCTCACCATCTTTCAATCCGTTATTTTTCTTCTGCTTGGGTAACAAATATCGGGTAGCAATATTGACCTTCTCGTCTTCGGTGTACCCTGCCAATCGAATAACCTCCATTCGATCGAGTAGCGGGGCAGGGATATTAAGTGAATTTGCCGTTGCCACGAACATCACGTCGGAAAGATCGAAATCCACTTCCAGATAATGATCGTTAAATGTATGATTTTGCTCCGGATCCAACACTTCCAGTAAAGCTGATGCGGGATCCCCTCTAAAATCCATAGCCATTTTGTCTATTTCATCCAGCAAAAATAATGGGTTGCGCGCCCCTACCTTGGATAAATTCTGGAGTATTTTTCCCGGCATTGAACCTATATAGGTACGGCGGTGGCCACGAATCTCAGCTTCATCCCGCACACCCCCTAAGGCCATTCGAACATACTTTCTATTCGTCGCCCTTGCGATAGATTGCCCTAACGACGTTTTACCAACGCCTGGAGGACCAACCAGGCACAGAATAGGCCCTTTCAGCTTTCTGACTCGTTGCTGAACAGCCAAATATTCCACGATTCGTTCCTTTACTTTGTCGAGCCCATAGTGATCTGCTTCGAGCACTTCCTCAGCTTTCTTAAGATCATGGCGAATCTTAGTTCGCTTTTTCCAGGGAACACTGACGATCCAATCAATATAATTTCTCACCACCGTTGCTTCAGCAGACATTGGCGACATAAGTTTTAATTTACCAAGTTCTGCATCTGCTTTTGCCCTTGCCTCTTTAGGCATCCCGGCATCTTCAATTTTCTTTGTCAATTCGTCGATCTCATTGGGCACATCATCCAGTTCGCCCAACTCCTTGTGAATGGCTTTCATCTGCTCATTCAGATAATACTCCCTTTGATTCTTCTCCATCTGCCCCTTAACACGTCCACGGATACGCTTTTCCATCTCAAGGAGATCAACCTCCCCTTCCATAAAGGTCATTAGCCGTTCCAGACGGCTTGCAACGTCACTAATCTCGAGAATCGACTGTTTGTCTTCAACCTTAAGTGTCATATGGGCTGCAATCGTGTCAGCAAGACGACTGGGATCATCAATCCCCGCCAATGAATTAAGTACCTCTGGTGGGATTTTTTTATTCAGTTTCACGTAGTGATCAAACGCATTTATTGCTGTGCGAATCAACACTTCCATCTCTTGATCATTCAACTTCAACTCATCTAATAACGGTATAACACTCGCTGAAACAAAGCCCTGATCCGCACCAAATTGCTCTACTATACTACGTTGGGCACCTTCTACTAGAACTTTCACGGTGCCATCCGGGAGCTTTAACAACTGCAATATATTGGACAATGTCCCAACTTGATAAAGCTGTTCAAATTGTGGATCATCCACTTCTGCATCTTTCTGGGCAAGCAAAAGAATCTGTTTGTTGTCACGCATGGCCAAGTCCAGGGCTTCAATGGACTTTTCCCGCCCGACGAAAAGCGGAATGACCATATGAGGATAGACAACAACATCTCTCAAGGGTAATACTGGAAACTTATTTTCCTGCTCCGGTTGGGACAATTTTTTTTCCATTAGAAAATCCTATATGTTGTTTTATGCAATTGGGTTGCTCAGTAAAGAAATAATTACGCCTGAATCCCTTAGGCTACTCACGATTTTAGCGGACAAAACACGGGGTTCCGCCTCCTTTCTTTTACCTATGAAAACTAACTATAGGCCGACACGTCATCGATTGCTCTCGAATCTAGCGCAAAAGACCCAGGGTACTTAAGGCTTAAGTTACTACCTTGATTATCGACTGCGCAATCCTAAACATAATGGGGATAAAGATTGAAATTTACAAGCCACAGACGACTAAATGACCAAGAAAGCTGGTTAGGAAGAGGACTCATGAAGAGTTCTCTCAACAAACTCAGGAGACTTCCGGGGAAAAGATAGAGAGCCTTCTAGGCTTTATTCAGCAGAAACCTTTTTCATCTCATTGTTTTCATACATCAAATAAGGTGCCGTTTCACCGTTAATGACGGCTTCGTCTAGAACAACTTTGGTAACGCCTTCTGACGAGGGTATCTCATACATCGTATCAAGTAACACATGTTCCAGGATAGTTCTTAATCCACGAGCGCCCGTTTTGCGCGCCATTGCTTTCTTCGCAATGGCGTAGAGCGCATCGTCACGAATTTCCAATTCGCAGCCTTCCATTTCAAATAAGCGCTTGTATTGTTTTACCAGGGCATTTTTTGGCTCAGTCAGAATTGTAACCAACGCTTCCTTATCTAATTCTTCCAACGTGGCGACAACCGGAAGTCTTCCGACTATTTCCGGTATCAACCCATATTTAATCAGATCTTCGGCCTCAACATCGGCAAAAAGCTCTCCAACATTACGGGTTTCGTCCTTAGTTCTCACTTCAGCTGAAAACCCGATCCCTCCTTTTTCAGATCGGTCACGAATGACTTTTTCCAGACCTGTAAAAGCACCACCGACAATGAACAAAATATTCGCTGTATTAACTTGCAAAAACTCCTGTTGCGGATGCTTGCGCCCTCCTTGAGGAGGCACCGAAGCGACAGTCCCTTCTATCAATTTGAGCAATGCCTGCTGTACGCCTTCTCCCGAAACATCACGGGTGATTGACGGATTGTCAGATTTTCTTGAAATCTTGTCGATCTCATCGATGTAAACGATACCCGACTCGGCCTTTTCCACATCGTAATCACATTTCTGCAAGACCTTTTGGATGATATTCTCCACATCCTCGCCGACATAACCAGCCTCGGTTAATGTTGTCGCATCGGCAATAGTAAAAGGAACGTCCAGCAGCCGTGCCATAGTTTCGGCAAGGAGTGTTTTACCCGATCCAGTCGGACCAATTAGCAAAATATTACTTTTGGCAAGCTCGACTTCTTCCTTGTTGTTCTTTGTCTGAAGACGTTTGTAATGGTTATATACCGCAACGGAAAGAACTTTTTTGGCCCGATTCTGGCCAATAACGTATTCATCCAAAACATTATTAATCTCCTTTGGGACGGGTAATTTGTCACTTCCCCCCCCTTCAGTTTCCTGAAGTTCTTCCCGGATTATATCGTTACACAACTCAACACATTCATCACAGACATATACCGAAGGACCTGCAATGAGCTTTCTGACTTCATGCTGACTTTTCCCACAAAACGAACAATACAGCAGCTTATCTCCATCTTTGCCATACTTATCTTCGCTCATCGTACAACCTCATTTTGCCTAGTATCAGTTTTCGCTAAGAATGCTCTTATTTTTTGGTTCTTGCAAGTCTTCGAACTCAAGAGTAATCCCATCGTACGCCCCATCCTTCTATCAAAAATTGTAAATCCCATAAAACTATTCATTTGAGCCAGGCATTGAACTTCGATTTTCCAAAACCCTATCGATTAGACCATATTCTACTGCGTTTTCTCCACTCATGAAGTTATCTCGATCAGTATCCTGTTGAACTTTATCTATCGGTTGCCCCGTATGTTTGGCCAGAATGGAATTTAACCTATCCCGTACCAATAGGATTTCCCGCGCGTGGATATCAATATCAGATGCCTGTCCTTGGAATCCACCTAATGGCTGATGGATCATCATTCTCGAATGGGGGAGGCAATAACGTTTCCCTTCCGCGCCTCCTGCCAACAGTAAAGCACCCATGCTTGCTGCCTGACCCAGGCAAGTCGTACTCACATCCGGTTTGATAAACTGCATGGTATCGTAGATTGCAAGTCCGGCTGTAACACCACCGCCCGGAGAATTAATATAAATGTGAATATCTTTGTCAGGGTTTTCTGACTCCAGAAAAAGCAATTGTGCAACAATGAGATTGGCCATGTGGTCTTCAACCTGACCGACCAAAAATATAACCCGCTCCTTTAGCAGCCTCGAGTAAATATCGAACGAGCGTTCGCCCCGTGCGGTCTGCTCTATAACAATAGGAACTAAGGCATTGGAAATCGCCGCTTCCTCCAGCGAGTTGTTTGTTATATTAGGGTTCATCCGCGCTCCTTATCGGTCTCTTGTGAGGGATTAGTCAATTCATCAAAGCTGATCGATTCATTAGTAACCTTAGCTTGTTCCAAAACCCAATCTACCAGTTGGTCTTCCAAAACCATTTGTTCGATTTGGTTCAACTGATCCGGGTTGGAATAGTACCAATCGATCATTTGTTGTGGATCTTCATAGCTTTCAGCCATACCCTCAATAGTAGATCTTACTCGGTCTTTATCAACCTGAATTTGGTTTTTTTTGAGGATTTCGACAAATAACAGCCCCAAACCCACCCTTCTTTCAGCCTGTTGGCGATAGTCATCTCGGGGCAGATCTTCCGGTAAGGCCTTATTTTGTTTTTGAAAAGACTCTTTAATCGGTGCTATTATCCTATCTATTTCTTGTTCCACCATCACCTTGGGTAAAACCAAAGGATGAGCCGCATAAAGTGCATCCATCACTTCGGTTTTGTTTTTTGCCTGGAGACCACGTTGCAATTCCCGCTGCATATTGTTTTTTATGTCTTCCCGAAAAGCATCCTGATCACCGCTCTCGACGCCATAGGATATGATGAATTCTTCATCAATTTCCGGTAAGTGACCTTCCTCTACCTGAACGACGTCAACATCAAATTCGGCAAGTTTACCAGCGAGTTTTTCATTTTGGTACTCAGCAGGAAACTCAATTTCAAATTGGAGATGCTGTCCGGTTTCAGCGCCAATCAGTTTATCTTCAAATCCAGGTATCATCTGATTGGATCCCAAAACCACCATAAAATCTTCGACCAAACCTTCAGTGAAAACCTCATCGGCAATACTGCCTTCAAAATTTATTGTCAGTTGATCATCAGTTTGAGCCGCTCGGTCAACATTTTTCCAATCCTTACGTTGTTCCCTCAGCCTTTCGATCATGTTATCAACGTCCCCTTCTGCCACTTCTGACGCAAAGCCCTTGATTGTAAGATCTTTTGGTGGTTTGAGCTCTATTTGAGGATAAACTTCAAAGCTTGCGACGAAACGGAGCCCTTGGCCTTCTTCCGCGTCTGTTGACTCTACTTCAAGACCACCGGCAATCTGCAGATCTTCTTTTTCCACTGCTTCGCCCAAGGAAGACTGAATCAGCTCACCAATAACTTCGCTACGGACTGCACCACCAAAACGTTTTCTAATGACACCTGGGGGGACTTTTCCGGGACGAAACCCATCGATTTTTATATCCTTTGACAAGCTTTGTAACTTTGAATCCACCTTCTCCTTCACAGTGTCTTCAGGTACATGCACCGTCAACTTACGGTTTAATTCAGATGTCGTTTCGACAGAAACTTCCATAAATATTCCTCAAACGCCTTTTGAAATTTAGTAATGAGATTAGATGATACAGAAGACCGGGATGGCTAAATCGAAGACCATCATGCAACGTATACCTATCCAATCAAGAATAGGTATTTAAAGAGCGGAGGTATACACGCTGTCTTCAATACAATTTGGTGCGAATGGAGAGACTCGAACTCTCACGGGTCGCCCCACTGGATCCTAAATCCAGCGCGTCTACCAATTCCGCCACATTCGCAAAAATAAATTCAAACGATTATATACCTATTTTGACCACTATTTCCAGTCACAACAACGTAAATCGATACAGTTCTCGAACCTGATTAGTAGTTACCCTCCAGGTTGAATAACGTATCCTTGATTTCTTCCTGAATAGGTTTATAAAATGAGCGATAATATCATGCAACTCATGACTAATAGCTCAACCTCTGCCTAATTATATTATGCCCGCCCCCTCGCGTTTACGCCTATCAACATTTCCATTGCTCTATCTCATTGTCATTGCCTGTAGTGGAGCCCTTCTCGCCTATCCGATATTCATCTTGGTAGAGGGTCAATATTCATTCAGCCGAATCATTAACCGATGCGGGTTGGTGCTCCTTGTACTTGGTATTTACCCGATGATGAAATGGCAGAGCCTATCCCGTTTCGACATTGGTTATCTGCAAGAAAAGCGGTTTTACACATCGGCTTTTATCACGAGCTTTGGGGTGGGTATCGTAATACTTGGTATCTTAGTCGCTTCACTGCTCGCTTTAAATATTAGAGAGCCAAAGCAAGATGAACTGGAGATCCTTGGAATCCTTGCTAAATCTGCTGGTACTGGTTTAATCGTTGCCCTGTTGGAAGAAACCTTGTTTCGTGGATTGTTGTTTACCACGATAAGAAAATATGCAACTCCACTCCTTGCTATCATTATTAGTGCGCTCTACTACGCTGCACTGCATTTCTTACACAGCAAAATCAAACTCCCGATTGAATCGGTTCATTGGTATAGCGGCTTTCCAATCGTGCTGGATGGATTCCAACAAATTATCAGCCCAAATCGATTCGATTCTTTGCTCGCCTTATTTACCGTGGGTGTTTTACTAGCGATGGTCAGGCATTACTTCAAAAAGGGGCTCATTTACTGCATCGGACTTCATGCCAGCTGGGTTTTTATCCTAAAAACCACCAAATACGCTACCGACCTCGACAAAATAAATCCATTTTCGGGGCTGGTCGGAGATTACGATGGCATAATTGGATATCTAGCTGCCTTATGGCTAAGCCTTTTGATCGTCGGTTTTTACTATTGGGCAAATAAAAAAAGTCCGGGATTTCTTTTCTCAACGCACCCTAATTGATGGCCGAACAAGAAGGGGTTGTTAAATACCGGCTATGGTATAAACCGGAAAAGGCAGTCGAAACACCCCAAATTCACCAGATCAATGACTGGCGATCGATTCTTTTCAGACACAACCTGGTTGGACAAGATCCGGATCGATATGACGGCTTTGGTTTCGGAAATATAAGCCAGAGAATCTCCCCCTGCCAGGGTAACTCATCGGAAGACATTCAATTCATCATCACTGGCACACAAACAGGCGGGTTATCCGAATTAAGATCTGAACATTATTCGACCGTAACAGGCTTCAATCTCTCGGAAAACAGCATCACCGCGGTAGGATCGATTAAACCGTCGTCAGAAGCACTAACCCATGCCGCAGTTTATGCTGCAAATTCAGATATCTGTTACGTCTTCCATATTCATAGCCCGGAAATCTGGCAAAACGCCAAGAACCTGGGCTTACCAGTGATCACAGCGGACATTCCCTATGGGACGGTTGAAATGGCCAGAGCAGTCGTTAACTTGCTAACAGAACGGAAAACGAAAGAGATTTCTATATTTTCCATGTTGGGTCACGAAGATGGCATTGTCTCTTTTGGCTCAACCGCGAATGAAGCCGGAGTCACTTTGATGAACTGCTTGGCTCGGGCGCTCGTTGCAGGTTGATTTCGATATTTCTTCCAGTTCATATTTATTAATTCACTTCTCGGTTTCGAGAACCAGGCTCTAACTATTACCTCTCGCGCCCAAGAATGCCCGTTTAGAGTGGGTATATTTTCGTGAAGGGACAGGCGTAGAACCGCAGGAATAGTCATTTCTTTCAAGGTTCTAAAGCAACACTCTTCGCAAAAAGATGCACGCTGACAATGGGTATTTTTAGGCGCGAGAGGTATACCCTTCTTGTAACGAAATCATCTCACCTTCCTCAAGCCCAAAAACCTTTCGGTATTGTGCAGAGATAACGGGTCGTCCAGTTTTTTCTGTTGTCGCCAGAGGGCTAATTCCCAGCCTCACCGAAATATTTTGAATAATCTTGTCACCTTTACAATCGTTGCCCGTTATATCAATCAAACACAAGGTATTTACCCAAGCCTATTGAGGACTTCACCATGAAAATTAAGATGACACAACACCAACCGAAAAAAATACCAATCCGCGAACAAACCATAGCATTGGCCATGAGTTCCATTATTGGACTGAGCATATTGGGAAATCCATCGCCCATCTCCGCGAACACAAACAAACCGACGCTGAATTTATTTCCAGTCAGTGTGGTAGAACACCTGAAATCGTCTGCAGAATCGGCGAAACTGATGGAAAATGGGATGGAAGATGTCATCGCCAAAATGGAATCTCAAATGCAACTCTACCGGGATGCCCAATGTGGACAGGAGGATATCGACCCGGGCTGCGCCGGAATCAAGAAAAGCGTCAATGAAACGTATCAGGATATGCTCGGACAAATGCAACGGCAACTTCCAACCATGCGAAAGGCGATGAAATCTACCAGTTCGACATTGGGCAAAAAAATCGCAGCCGAACTGGGAAGAAAAATGACTCCATTGGATTTGCAACGTTTAATTGAAGGCAAAAGCAAAAACGCCAAGCGGGTGCGAACCGTTACGGGTAGACGCCAAGGTCGCATGAGCGCAATGTTAGGTAAGTATCACCAGATGATCGCACTGGGGAAAACCCAGGGTCAAAACACTGCGATCCTGGCTGCGGAAATCTATACCGATGCAACAGAAACTCTAGATACACTCGATTTAATTGAAAGTGAAATTTCCCGCAGCCTGACATTGGGAGGGATTGATACGATCTGGAATGGTGAACCTTCACCAGAAATGATGGCAACGGTCAAGAGTGTGAAGACGCTGCTGTTTGGTGAATTGGAAACGTCCACGATACCTGCTCCCGTACAACCGGGTGGGGAAACGGAAATCGATGATTTTTCAGATTTAACTCTTGACTAATTTCGACCTAATTTAAATGAGGAAAAATACCATGAACCAATCCCTATGGATTCAAATAATCGCCCGGACGATGGTGTCCTTTGTCGCTGCCACCAGTATCACTGCATGTATACCCAAAACGGTAAAATCGGCGCCTACCTGCCTTACACCGGAAACCAAACACGTCGACCAGGCATTTGAACAGGCCCGTAAGAGTCTATCAAACCGTGCCTGTTACTACCAGTTCGATACGGTTCATAGTCAATTGATCGAAATTGCCCAGGGAGATCCCAGCAAAGACAATAAAAAACGGTTTTATGACTTCTATCAATGGATCACAGATCAAGGGATCATCTCAAAAAATCAATCGAAAATGCTTTTTACACGGTATTTCACAACCCAGTTTAGCAATGCCTTGCCAGATAACCAAAATACCTGTTCACACCGGTCTACCAAAGAGACTATGGTAAGAAACTTAGCCCAAGAAATGAAGTACAAAAAAGTAGGCTTACAAGATATAATCGGCAATCGAGATCTGTATTTTCGGGCAGTGAGTAAACACAATGATCTCGTCTTTCTCATTGAAACGACCATGTTGGCATGTAATACCTAGGAAGCTATAGATTCGGATTACTCGTCCGTACAATACACCTCTGGTTCCCACGGTTCGCGTGGGAACCTCTAGAAATTCAAAGTCCCAACCTTTTTAGCTTCCACCTTATTTTCCCTGCATTGTAGTAAGAGCCCTTGGACAGTAGCAATTCATCAATACACTGGTTATAGTAAGCACTTTCTAAAAATAAGAATATGGATCTGTTTCATGGCTTGGTTCGATCGGTATTTCACCTCCGAGTGGGAAAAACGCTTCAAGCAGCAATCCTATAAACTATTTTTCAATAATCCCACTCTAGCCAACGAAGCCTTTCAGGATGCTTGGGGGAAACTGTTCGAAACTCTCCAAAATAGTGAAATCGATCACCTCCCGGAATCAAACCTGGATCCCTACGTTTTTACAATTTTTAAAAATTTGTTGCATGACGTCCACCGCAAACAATTTGGGCGCTGCCGACCTTATGAGTGGGTAAAACGCCTGGGCCGCCTCTGGGAGGATATCGCTATTCTACTCTGTCATGAAAACCTGCCCGTAGCCATCATGATTGAACAGCTATGCAACAACCCCCAATATTCTACCGATGGCGATTGCGAAGAACACGTCAATATAGCAATTCGTCAACTTCGTTTAAAACCTTTTTGTAAATTGGTAGGCGTGGATGAAACTGGCCTGGACAATAGTAACGTTGGGGACGAAACCCCCACCCCTCACCAACAATTGGAACGTGAGGATTTAGTAAGCCTGGTGGAAACTTTGCTGTCATTAAATAACACTGCAACTGTCGAATCCAGTATGGTTAATACTATCGCCGATAAGTGGCAACAAATCAGCAAACAAGTTGCCTTAAATGATGATGAACGCTTGATCCTGACACGAGTCTACCTGGAAGAAGACTCTATTAAGCAGGTCGCCCAGGAGCTTGGACTAAAATACCATACAGCGAGAAGACTCATGAAAGGGGCTCAGGAACGTCTTCGCTCGGTTTTCAAACAGTACGACATTGATATCGAGACTCTGTTGGGGGCAAGCGAATCCCTCGAACATTGATTATGAGACTGTTCCACTATACTTCGTGCGGTTACGGTTGGGGAATTTATAGTGCGTAGATTTTTATCGATAGCAAGATGCTGAAGCAGGCGCATAGCAAGCTATGTAACTGTTTCAGCATCGCAGCCATCGGCATAAAATCAACCACTAGAAATCCGCAACCGTGACCGTACGGAGTATATACGTTTCGCGTTCAAGAATGCCCGTTTTGAGTGGATGGATTTTCATCAAGGGCCAGGCGTAGGACCACAAGAAGAGTCATCTCTTTCAAGGTTCTACAACGACGCCCTTTGCGACAAGATGCACGCTGAAAATGGGTATTCTTGGGCGCGAGAGGTATATAATCTCGGTATCACTTTTTTAGCCCCTGCCCGTTACTATTGTCATACCATTTATTTTTGCCTTTATGACTGAAAAAAAGCTACCATCAGACAAAAGCCACCTAAACGAGGTGATGCTTGCCCTGGCATTGGATAAAGAGCCACCCCCGGGGAACAAACCAACTCTGGTGGAAATTGCTGCCTGGCAAGCTGGGGCTTATAGTGGTGAACGAGCGGTACAAATTAAAAGCCATATTGCGCGGGATCCGGACTGCTACCGAATGTGGTCAGATTTAATCGCCGCCGAACGACAACTTAACGCAGAACATTCCCCGAAAAAATTAGCTCCCAAAAAATGCCTGAAAGATTGGTTTACAGGTAGACGCCTAGGCTTTGTAGGCGGTGGACTGGCTGTTGCGTTGGCTTCGGTATTTGTTGCTGTTCTGGGATTGCGATTAGTTATGGAAGCGGATGTTCTAACATCCATCGATCAGGATTTGCAGCGATGGTCAGGCGAAGCTCCATCTGAAACATCAGGCTGGGGCAAGAAGCTAATGTCGAAGGGTTTCGATCCATTGGGCATACCGACACCACTCGATACAGCAAAAACTGCGATTTCCGTCGGCATTCGATCCGGACTGAAACAGTTTTTACAACGAGGTGTTATTCCTGACTCTGAAGAATGGCAACACATTATTGAAACCTACGTCGCAAAACCGAAACCATGCCCCGAGGGCGAATCAATAACGTCCTGCCAGGATCAAAATGCGCTGCTAAAAACCCTGGGACAATGGACTGTTCTCATGGCTTTTGATTGCCAGA
>JAZGGE010000325.1:0-5204 GCA_036480195.1 Methylococcales bacterium | reverse complement strand
GGTTTCGAACCTTGAATCGGCCTTTGATGCATACCGACGGGGAGATCTTTCCGCTGCATTTGACGTTCTCGACCGCATACCGGAAGGCCAACGTAGCAACACCTATTTTACGTTAAGATCCGGTTTACTGCTGACTGTTGGCCGTGTCGATGAGGCCCAGCCCGATATAGCGCGGGTTCTAGCGGAAAATCCGGGGGATGTTAACGCCATATCCTTAAAATCCATTATCGCCGTCGCGCAAAATGATAATGACGAGGCCCTTGGCTTAGCTGAAAAAGCAGTGAATACAGATCCACAATCCGCACCCGCCCTCATCGCTTTATCCTATGCCCAGCAAGCCCGGTTTGAACTGGAAGCAGCACGGGAAAGCCTGGAAAAAGCCGTTGAACTTGCGCCCGGCGATGCCCTGGCCTGGGCCAGACTCGCCGAACTGCAATTATCCTTTGGTGATCTGGATAGCGCCCTAGAAGCCGCCGAAAAAGCCGTCTCCCTCAACCCTGATCTGGAACGTACCCAAAGTGTATTGGGTTTTGCGGCACTGACCCAGATTGATATTGACAAAGCGAAATCAGCATTTGAAAAAGCGATTCTGTTTGATCCAGCCGCGCCATTGCCTCGTTTAGGTTTAGGGTTGGCCAAAATCCGTCAAGGCGATCTGGATGAAGGTACCGAAGACATGGAGATAGCCGCTAGTCTCGATCCAGACAATTCCTTGATACGCAGTTATCTGGGTAAAGCGTTCTATGAAAAGAAGGATAAGCGTTGGGCAGGTAAGGAATTGGCGATGGCCAAGGAATTGGATCCTAAAGATCCGACACCGTGGTTTTATGATGCGATATTGAAACAGACAACGAATAGGCCGGTGGAGGCGCTGCATGATATGCAGAAAGCGATTGCGTTGAATGATAATCGAGCGGTTTATCGGTCAAGGTTAAGATTGGATGAAGATCAAGCTGCTCGAAACACAAGTCTTGCACGACCATTTACTGACATAGGATTCAATCGGACGGCCTCTCTGGAGGCGTACAATTCATTGGCGCATGACCAAACTAATTGGTCAGCCCATCGATTTCTGTCTGATTCTTACACCGAAACTCCGCGACATGAAATCGCTAGAACCAGTGAATTGCTTCAATCACAGCTATTACAACCGCTCAGTAGTAACCCAGTTCCGCCGAGACTTGCTTTCTCTGATGTGAATATAGTAGCCGGAGGTAGTCCATTTGCCATGGGTTTTAATGAGTTGACTGCACTGTTTGATAGCGACAAAATCAGATTAACGGCATCGGCATTTGGTGGTAATAACGATACCCTGGGCAATGAAACCATTCTCTCGGGTCTTTACAACAAGATTGCCTATAGTTTTGGACAATTTCATTCCTCAACCGATGGATTTCGAGAAAACAGTAATGTAAGGAATGATTTGTACAATGCCTTTGTCCAATTCCAGGCGACTCCAGATATCGATTTTCAGGCTGAATATAGGCGAAGAGATACGAGACGAGGTGATATCGAACAGCGATTTGATCCGGAAAACTTTTCCAGTTCAAGCCAACAAGAAATTGATCAGGATATTGGGCGTTTCGGTGCTCATTTCACACTTTCACCTAATTCTGACTTAATTGGCACCGTTGTTTTCACCGACCTAGACGCAACAACGACCAATCGAAGCGCTACAACAGAGTCTTCAATTGATGGATACCAGGGAGAAGCACAACATATTTTTCACTCAGAGTGGATAAATCTTGTGACAGGTGGCCGGTGTTATGACCTCGCTAAAGATTCAAAAACCACAACGAATACGCCTCGATTTAGTTTTGTTCAAAGAGCGATTCAATCTGATATTGATCAATGTAGCGCCTATATGTACGGCAATGTCAATTGGCCATTTGAGGTTTTTCGATGGACAGCTGGATTTAGTTATGATTCTTACGAAGTAGAGAACACCGGATCAGCGTTGAGTCCGCGGCTTCCTCCTGGACCGAATGGATTACCGCAATCTGCTCCGGTGGATGTCAAACTTAGAGTCAATAAGTTCAACCCCAAGTTAGGATTTCAATGGCGGTTAGCAGAGGACATCAAGCTAAGAATGGCTTATTTCAAGTCTGTAAAGCTACAGCTGCCTACCGATCAAACAATAGAACAAACCCACGTTGCTGGTTTTAATCAACTGTATGATGATTTTAATGGAACTCGGGCAGAATTCTATGGAATTGGACTGAACGGGAAAGCGCATGATCACTTTTTTTTTGGGGTTGAAGCATTTAAACGAAAACTCGATACGCCAAACCTGGCTGGCAGCGAATACGTATTTGACGTTTGGACAGAGAAAAACTATCGAGCCTATTCTTATTGGGTTATAGACGATAACTGGATAGCTGCAATAGAGCCTCGCTTTGAACAGTTTAGACTCAAGCATTTTGCCGCGCCATCGTTTCCACCGTCAATAGATACGGTATTTGTGCCTTTAAGCCTGAGGTATTTTAATCACTCGGGTTTTTTCGCAAAGTTTAAAGCTACATTCGTTCATCAAAATGTTGATTTAGTTGAGTCCGGTAGTTCTATAGTCACTTCGCCTTTCGCACCAATTACCCCAATGATTGTCGCGAAAGATGAGGATTTTGTGGTCGTAGATACGGCTATTGGCTATCGGTTTCCTAACCGTTGGGGAATGTTAAATTTGGAGGTTAATAATCTATTCGACCGAAAATTTCGATTTCATGATGATAACTTTCGATCCGGAAGAAAACGCATTGCCGAAATTATTCCTGATCGGACTTTTGTTGCCAGCCTAACGGTGAGTTTTTAGGTTGCACATATTTTCACCTGGATCCATGAGTCCAAGGCTGCGCAGAGCACAAACTCTTGTTTCCACAGCGGTTCAAGAAATACCTGCTTAACCGATGGGTGAAGCTAAGATTTTTTGATTCCACTGTGAAACCAATATCTTGCACTCTACATCCACCATGGACTCACGGACTCAGGTTTCAATTAAAATGAAGGAGATTGATAATGGTAAAAACAACATGTGATATAAAAAGGTTATGTCCAGAGGCAGAAAAAGAAATACTTGAGCAGACTCCCGACGGTGCGCTCGTTTTAGTTCTGGATCTTGCAGGTGGTATTACCCCACTGGCTATTGGAAGGGGAGAAACGCAATTTCTCGATAGAAAAACCGCAGAGGAGAAAGCGAGAGCATCAAAATATACGAGTCTGCCTAAATCCTTAACCATTAGTTTTGGTACAGGCTCCGGTTGGTGTCTTGTTGACGATGGAACAGGAGATCTTATTTGGGTTTACCATCCGTAGAGCAAAGACGGCGACTACTATCAAAATTATGTTGAGAAATAATAATCTTGATAGGATATTCGGACATCAAGGATGATGTCATAATTATTGTATGGGGTCAGGTCTTATATTTGACATTCCGTCTAAATCAGGATATTTTTATACTTTAGTCGTCTGATTCTATATGAGTACTATCCCATGGCTCGACCGCTACGAATTGAATTTCCAGGAGCAGTTTATCATCTCACTGCCCGAGGAAATGCTCAGCAGGCTATCTTTATTGATGACGATGATCGCCATGATCTTCTAGAATTAGTGGCTCATGCCTGCAACCGTTATAATTGGCTTTGTCACGCATACTGTTTGATGACAAATCACTATCATCTGTTAGTCGAAACCAACCAGCCCACATTGTCCAAAGGGATGAAATATATCAATGGCCTCTATACGCAACATTTTAATCGGCGCCATCAACGGGTAGGGCATGTGTTTCAGGGCCGATTTAAAGGGATTCTCGTGGAGCGTGATGCCTACCTCCTGGAGCTTGCCCGTTATATCGTGCTGAATCCCGTCAGGGCCCAGATGGTCCGATCAGCCAAGGACTGGCGATGGAGTAGTTACCGGGCAACTGCCGGTATGAAAGAAGCTCATTCCTGTTTAGAAACAGGTTGGGTATTATCAAGATTTGGAAAGCAAAAGAATAGAGCGAAGAAAGGCTATAGGAAATTTGTAAAGGAAGGTAGACATCAGCAATCTCCTTGGGAATCGCTAAGAAATCAGATTTATCTTGGGTCAGACCAGTTCATTGAAGATATGCAATGTAAGTTGGATCCAGATCAATCCTTGCAAGATATACCGAAATCTCAGACGCAATCGCCACCCCGGCCTTTGAATTATTATCAGGATCAATATGCAGAACGTAATCGAGCCATGGCAGAAGCTTACCTCAGTGGGCACTATTCCTTGCGGCAGGTGGGGGAGTATTTTGGGGTTAGTTATGCGACTGTCAGTCGAGCAGTAAAGGTTCTGGAGAAAATGGCAACTCAACCACTATAGACTAAAGTCCATAGGTTGCTCTAAACAAGTACTGGCGGTCTGTGACAATAGATGGTCTGACCCCATGAGGTGATGAATTGTGTGGATACAAAAAGAATTTACGTTAAGTGCAAAGTCAAGAGGCTTCCATTTGGTGACTGTGGATATTTTGGAGAATGTCCCAGAAATAAGAAGTATAAAGGTTGGATTGATGCATATCTTGATCAAGCATACTTCAGCGTCACTTACGCTAAATGAGAATGCTGATCCGACCGTCCGGCAAGATTTTGAAAGTTACTTTAGTCGGGCCGTCCCCGAGGGTGAATCCTATTATTTGCATAACGATGAAGGTGATGATGATTTACCTGCCCATATAAAGACGAGCGTGTTGGGTGCGAGTTTGACTTTACCCATCACCAATGGAAGGTTGAATTTAGGTGTTTGGCAAGGTATATATTTGTGCGAGCATCGCAATCATGCAAGTAACCGAAGGATTGTCGTCACTCTGAATGGCGAGTAGATTGAAGCTCCAAGAGTGTAACGTGAAAATGAGGTAAGGAGAAGAAAATGGATCGCATATATAAAGCAGTCGTTTCAGTTTTGATAGTAGTCATATGTCTTTATGGAGCAACGGTCAGCGCTGAAGACTACCCTCGGGATGCTTTTGGAGAAGGCAAAAGATATGCTTCTTTTCAGGTCGGCTACGGGGAAGGGTTGTCATTTGGTTTTATGGGGCAGGGTGACGGCAGGACGGTTGAGTATCTGGCAACTTTCCCAAGTTTTGGGGTTGGGATCTCCGACATTGTAGCGGACGATAGCTGGTTTCGGGGAAACGTTGATGTTGTGCTGGAAGGTGAATTTATCACCGGTTTTAAACCCGT
>JAZGGE010000324.1:0-8275 GCA_036480195.1 Methylococcales bacterium | reverse complement strand
GAACAACAATCGATTTCATTATTAATTTTAGGTATAAAATTTGGGTGGAATTCACTTGCTCGAATCTACCACCAGGAAAGAAAGGCACGCCGGATTAAAAACCAGCAGACTGTCCGAGAATAGAAACTCTAGTCAGGGAAATCTATTTTGAGTCAGATTTTTCGATCACTTGAGACATAACAATAATGATCGGGAAATCTGGCCAAAATGGGCTTTTACGTGGTAGGTTCTCTATTATTGGCCAGCCTCCTAGGATGTAGCATTACTAATACCTGGATCCGTGAGTTCAGGGCGGATGTAGAGTGCAAGATATTGGTTTCACAGTGGAATCAAAAAATCTTAGTTTCACCCATCGGTTAAACGGGCATTTTTTGAACTGCTGTAGAAACAAGAGCTTGTGCTCTGCGCCGCCATGGACTCACGGATCCAGGCTATATATAAGAGATAGGGGGAACGTGACGGGATAAGCTTAAAAATCCGCTTTGTTCGCCGCCTTAATCCGGGCACTTTGTTTCGTAATCAGACCTTTTTCGATTAGTTCCTGCAAATTTTGGTCGAGAGTCTGCATGCCATCTTTGCGGCCAGTTTGAATTGCCGAATACATTTGGGCGATTTTTCCTTCGCGAATTAAATTCCGAATCGCAGGTGTGCCCACCATGATTTCATGGGCAGCAGTACGTCCACCACCAATTTTTTTAAGTAGGGTTTGGGCGATAACTGCTTGCAGTGATTCAGACAGCATCGAACGAATCATGTCTTTTTCTGCGGCTGGGAATACATCAATGATACGGTCAATAGTTTTCGCTGCTGAAGTCGTATGCAGTGTTCCGAACACTAAATGGCCAGTTTCGGCTGCAGTGAGAGCTAACCTGATAGTTTCCAAATCCCGCATTTCCCCCACCAGAATAATGTCTGGATCTTCACGAAGTGCTGAACGTAGCGCTTCGCTGAAACCCAAGGTATCGCGGTGAACCTCACGTTGGTTAATTAGCGATTTTTTGCTCTGGTGGACAAATTCGATAGGATCTTCGATAGTGAGGATGTGGGCATAGTCGTTCGCATTGATATGATCTATCATGGCAGCCAGCGTTGTAGACTTCCCTGAACCTGTAGGCCCTGTTACTAAAACTAATCCTCTGGGGTGTTTTGTGACTTCGGCAAAAAACTTGGGTGTAGCCAAGTCTTCCAATGTCAGTACTTTTGAAGGTATAGTTCTGAATACTGCCGATGAGCCCCTATCCTGATTGAATGCGTTTACACGAAATCGGGCGACGCCAGGCAATTCGAAAGAAAAATCAGTTTCTAACAGTTCTTCATAATCGCGTCGCTGTTTGTCGTTCATGATGTCATAAATCAATGCATGAACTTCTTTATGTTCCATCGCTGGAACATTAATTCGGCGTATATCACCATCGACCCGAATCATCGGGGGTAAGCCTGCCGATAAGTGTAAATCCGACGCGTTGTTTTTTACCGAAAAGGCAAGTAATTCCGTAATATCCATAGACGCCTCTTTGTTGTTATGGATTTAAGGAGCTATCCAACTTGATTTTGGATGACTCCTATTAATATAAATGGTTTAGCGAGGGGCATTATCCACGCTACTTGTGATAGTCTTTATTGAAGTATAGTCAAACACTGGAAGGAATGACTTTAATTAGCCAAAGAATTACAAATATTGAAAGCCGGATACAATTGGCAGAAGCCTCAGCCCAGAGATCGCAGGGTTGTGTTCGATTGTTAGCAGTTGGTAAAAAACATTCTGCTGGGGCATTAATTCAAGCATATCATGCTGGATTACGGCATTTTGGCGAGAGTTATTTGCAGGAAGCGATTGAAAAGCAACAGCAGTTATCTTGTTTCGACATTACCTGGCATTTTATCGGCCCCATTCAGTCCAATAAAACCAGAGCCATCGCCAATCTTTTTCACTGGGTGCACAGTGTAGATCGACTAAAGATTGCCAAACGGCTCAGTGATCAACGTTCTGAAACTTTGCCTCCTCTTGATATCTGTCTTCAGGTAAATGTCAGTGGTGAGGAATCAAAATCCGGTGTTGCCCTTCAAGATCTGCCCGAGCTTGTTGAACAGGTTTCAACTTTGCCAAGACTAAGGTTGCGAGGGCTGATGGCGATTCCTGCGAAAGCCGAAAGTTTTGATCTCCAACGGCAACCCTTTCGACTGCTTCAACAGGCATTTGGGGAGCTGAATAAAAAAGGGGTACGCCTGGATACACTTTCTATGGGTATGACGGATGATATGGAGGCTGCGATTGCTGAAGGCGCGACCATCGTTCGGGTGGGGACTGCGTTGTTTGGGATTCGAGAATAAAAATAAAATGTATACCTTTCGTGTTCAAGAATGCCCACTCAAAATGGGTATTCTTGAACGCGAAAGGTATATTGTTACGAGGAGGCGAAATGGGGATCTTATGTGTTTTGGTTATATCACTTCTGTTACTGTCAAGTACCGCCTTACAGTCACAGCCACTCTCTCCGGATCAGGTTCCCAAGCCTCTTAAGCCCTGGGTTAACTGGGTTCTACAAGGGGAAAAAGAAATCAATTGTCCCTTTCTATACAATGATGGTAAACAACGTCGTTGTGGCTGGCCCAGTCATCTGAAACTGGATTTAGGCAAAAATACCGGTCATTTCAAGATTACCTGGAAGGTATATGTCGACAGTTGGATAACCCTCCCTGGAGACAAAAGACACTGGCCCCAAAATGTGATTGCCAATAGAAAACCAGTCGTTACCCTTGCACGGGAAGGGCGGCCTGTTGTCAGGCTTCAGCCTGGTATATATACGATTGAGGGTAATTATTACTGGAGCCATCTTCCTGAAAGTTTTGCCATTCCGGTAGATGTTGGGCTCCTTGCTGTTTCCGTAAACGGGAAATCTGATGATTTTCCTAACATTGATCGGAATGGTCAGCTCTGGTTGAAGAAAAAAGAGAGGCAGCAAAGCAGCACTAACACTTTAGGTGTGCAGGTTTTTCGCCGTGTTGATGACAATGTTCCGCTTAAATTGATTACCCGCATAGAGCTTAATGTGGCGGGCAAGGCGAGAGAAATACAAATAGGTCCCATATTGCCGAAAGGCTTTATTCCTCTAAGATTGGAAAGCCCTATTCCTTCAAGGTTAGGCCCTGACGGCAGGTTGCTCTTGCAGTTGAGGACAGGCCGTTGGAATATTGAACTAGTCGCCCGTCATCCCGGTGAACTACAGGATATTCCGTTGCCTCAGGCGAGGAAGCCGTGGCCCCAACAGGAGATTTGGGTCTTCGAGGGAAAGAACTATCAACGACTGGTGGAAGTTGAAGGGGTAACGGCTATCGATCCCCAACAAACCAATTTACCGACCGGGTGGAAAAATTTGCCTACTTTTCGCTTGAAACAAGGCGATGTGATGCACTTTAACATCATTCGCCGGGGGGATCCTGATCCGGAACCCGATCAGCTATCGATTAACAGAAATCTTTGGCTGGATTTTGACGGTGATGGCTACACTATCAGCGATAAAATTACCGGGACTATGACTCAGGGGTGGCGGCTTGACACTCTGGCCGAAATGAACTTGGGACAGGTAATGATTGATGGACAACCACGCTTGATAACGAAATTACCCAATTCCGATGGAACTGGTGTGGAATTGAGAAGGGGTACTCTTAACTTGAATGCCGATAGCCGGTATTTAGGAGATATCCGATCCTTTCATGCTGTGGGGTGGAATCACGATTTTCAGCACGCAAGAGCTACACTTCATCTGCCACCAGGTTGGCGACTTATCTTTGCTGCAGGGGTTGATAAGGCTTCACAAAGCTGGCTGCAACGCTGGACATTGCTTGATCTTTTTGTAGTCCTTATCGCTGCAATGGCCGTTGCGCGCTTATGGAAGACGAGGTGGGGAATTCTCGCATTGGTTACATTCGTTCTGATATGGCATGAGCCTGGCGCACCCCGTTATGTCTGGATAAATATTCTTGCAGCAGTAGCGTTATTGCAGGTGCTCCCAGAAGGCAAAGCCAGGAGGATAATAAAATCCTACCATTATATCGCTATAGTAATGGTGGTTTTAGTCGTCTTACCTTTTGTAGCTCAACAGGTGCGAACCGGCATTTATCCACAGCTGGAAATTCCCTGGCGATATACCTCCGCTGAACTTGGTGCGCGCCAGCTGCAGGCAGAATTTTTGGAAACGGATGAGGTTCAGGTAGAAAATAAGGCGATGAGGAAAGGACGCCTGTCGTCGGCTTCTTCTTCAAAGACATCTACCTACAAACAGCAAATGGAGCGCCTAAAGGAAATAGATGCGACCGCCAAAATTCAAACAGGCCCTGGTCTTCCCGCATGGAAATGGCGATCAGTATCCTTGCAATGGAATGGGCCGGTAGAAAAACAACAGATTCTAAGGCTGAGTTTATTGTCGCCCATTGCAAATCGAATACTTCATTTTTTTCAGGCCCTATTCACTATTCTGTTATTGCTATTAGTCGCTGGAGTTTTCTCCTGGAAAAGATTTAAAGGAATGCCTCCGCCGTTGATAAAACCCATTTCGATAGGAATGGTAGTGCTGACCGGGTTTGGTCTTTTTCCTGCTTCTGCCGAAGCGGAGTTTCCAGATGAATTCCTGCTTAAGCAGTTAAAAGAACGACTCATGAAACCTCCTGCCTGTCTTCCAGCATGTGCGGAGATTCCCTTTGCAAGAGTTTTACTGACTTCCGAGCAGCTAACGCTGGCGATTAAGCTTGATGTTCAGGAGGATGTTGCGGTTCCTTTGCCCGGTCATGTCGGTCAATGGATTCCGGACACGGTTTCTGTCGATCATACTCCGGCGACAGGTCTTTTCCGGACACCGTCCGGCCAGATTTGGCTGGACAGCCCGAAAGGACAGCATTGGGTTGTTTTAACCGGGCCGTTGCCGTTGCGCGATAGAATACAAATACCATTGCCGTTGTTGCCTCGCCGTGTAGAGGTAAAGGGGGATACCTGGATTGTAGAGGGGTTGGATAACAACGGAATTCCCGATGGTGCATTGCAACTTTCCAGGTCGCATAAATCAAAAGTCGAAGGGAAACTGTCCGATACGATCCAGCCAACGCCGTTGCCACCTTATCTACGCGTCGAACGAACGTTGCTTATTGGTCTGGACTGGCATGTTAAGACTCGGGTTATCCGAGAGTCACCCATTAATTTGCCCATCGTTGCGAAAATCCCCCTACTGAAAGGAGAATCTGTGACTACTCCTGGTCTTCGGGTCAAGGATCATAACGTGTTGGTAAACTTTTCGCCCCAGAGTTCTTTGATCACGTGGGAGTCTGTGCTAAAAAAGGTACCGCAACTGACATTGACCGCTCCTACCAACACGATTTGGAACGAAGTCTGGCGAGCTGATATTAGTCCAATCTGGCATATGGATAGCAATGGCATGCCAGCCGTTTACGATCGTTCTGATCACCCGCAGTGGCTTCCGGAATGGCGACCGTGGCCAGGCGAATCTGTTACTTTGACCCTTGATCGACCGCAGGGTATCACTGGTCAAACACTGACTGCGGATTCCAGCTTACTATCCATAAAGCCTGGACTTCGTACGACTGATGTCGTGTTGCAGTTGGTGCTTCGTAGTTCACAAGGGGGACAGCACAAAATCCAATTACCACCGAATGTTACATTGCAAACGGTTACTATTGATGGGATGGCGCGACCTATTCGATTACATCAAGGCTCGGTGACACTGCCAATACATCCAGGGGAGCAAAAAGTTAGCTTGACCTGGCGCGAATCGGAAGGGATGCAGATGTTGTTTAAAACAGCGACTGTAGACTTGGGGCTGGCCAGTGTTAATGCCCGTATTAATGTTCAGCCGGGTCAAAATCGATGGATTTTATTTGCCGGTGGGCCTCGGTTAGGGCCTGCGGTATTGTATTGGTCAATATTATTCGTGACAATTATTGTTGCTTTCGGGCTTGGCCGAATCTCAAGCGTTCCACTGAAAAACTGGCAATGGTTTCTGCTATTAATTGGCTTGAGCCAAATCAGTTTAGTGGGCGGAGTTGTCGTTGTAAGCTGGTTGATTTTGCTTGGAATCAGAGCAACCTTCCATGGCAGCATCCGACCTTGGTTATTTAATTCAATGCAGACCGGACTGATAATCCTTTCTTTGACAGCTCTGGGTTTTCTATTCGCGGCAGTACAACAGGGTTTATTGGGGCATCCGGAGATGCAAATAGCTGGAAATAATTCAACGACATCTGATCTCAATTGGTATCAGGATCATAGCTCTAAAATCTTGCCGACAGCCTGGCTGGTTTCAGTACCACTGCTCGTTTATCGTCTTCTGATGCTAGCCTGGGCATTGTGGCTGGCCCATTCACTATTAAACTGGTTGCGTTGGGGATGGGGTTGTTTTTCTGAAAATGGTATTTGGATGAATTGGACCAAACGAAAAAAACAGGAGGCAGAGGAGGGAGGTGGAAATCCAGAGGTAGATACGACGCTGAGTTAGGAAACTAAACCTTTTGCGTTCAAGAATTTGAAACCACCTTTGTAGGAGAGGGTTGAAGCTTAAAAAACAAGGCGGCCAATGCTGGTCTGAATATCATAAAAAACTTTTAGTGCAGCATAAGATAAAGAGGAGGGAATGTGTCCGGTCTTGAAACTTGAGCTCAAAAAAGCCTTGTTGAATCGACCTCTTCGTAGTGAATCGAATCCTAAAAGGATTCAAAATCCAAGATCTGACACTTTTTCTGCTGTTGTTATAGAAAATAGAAAGCTTGCATTTTCCAACAAATTATAGTTCTGTTAAAGAGGCTTTCACCTGGATCCGTGAGTCCAGGGCGGATGTAGAGTGCAAGATATTGGTTTCACAGTGGAATCAAAATATCTTAGTTTCACCCATCGGTTAAGCGGGTATTTTTTGAACTGCTGTGGAAACAAGAGCGTGTGCTCTGCGCCGTCATGGACTCACGGATCCAGGTTTCAATTAGGATATTACGTTGATGTGACGTATATCTCCTTTAGGAATCGTCGCGATAAGACGTATACTCTTAAGAGTAAATGATTGTAAGTCAAAGACTATTGGGAGAATTAGCTCAATTAGAGCCTGTTATTAAGGAAAGTTTTGTACAATAATTTTGTGGGGTATGCGTCACTTTGACGTGTTTTTCGACGTCGAAGTGACGTCTACTCAATGTTAGCTTTAAAAAATGGAGTAACTCGAATTGCAGTACAGAAAAGAAATTGATGGGCTAAGGGCTGTAGCGGTATTGCCTGTGATTTTTTTTCATAGTGGCCTCTTTGGTATAACTGGCGGGTATATTGGTGTAGACATATTCTTTGTAATTAGCGGATATTTGATAACTACAATTATTTTAGATGAAATTGAAAAAAATAATTTTTCAATTATCAATTTTTATGAACGACGTGCAAGGCGTATACTGCCGGCGCTCAGCATTGTTTTAATTTTTACAACTATAGCTTCATTTGTTTTAATGCCTGCTGATCTATTAAAGTCATACTCACAAAGCTTGGTTTCTGTAGCAATATTTTCATCAAATGTATTCTTTTACTTATCTAGCGGGTATTTTTCAACAGCATCAGATGAGAAACCATTATTGCATACATGGAGCTTAGCTGTTGAGGAGCAATATTACTTATTCTTTCCTGTAATGCTTTCTATGCTTTGGCGTGTTGGAAAGAAACGCCTTGCTTATTTCATCTTGTCATTATCAGTAGTATCTTTATTATTATCACAATATTTGTCAATAAAACAATTTGTGGATGCCAATTTTTATCTTATTTTTAGTCGTGCATGGGAGTTATTTGCAGGATCACTTATAGCTTTCTCAGGGTTGCATAATTACTCTATCAAAAAGTCTTTTAGAGAAATTCTTGGTTTTTCTGGTTTAGGGTTAATTATTTACTCTACGATATATTTTAATAAAAACACCCCCTTTCCTAGCTTTTACACTCTTGTTCCAGTGATTGGTACAGTCTTAATTATAGCTTTTAGTGATAAGAACACGTCTATTGGAAAATTTTTATCTAATAAACTTTTTGTTTCTATTGGTCTTATTTCATATTCGTTATACTTATGGCATCAACCATTGTTTGCATTTTTACGTATGAAAACAGTTGGTGAACCTTCTGATTAGTAACCGTTCAGACCCCTACAAGACGACATGTACTGGTTGCAGCCGATGAGCACTTAGCCAAGCACTAAGTTTTGGATGTTCAGTTTATTACGATATAAACTTAAACAAAAGTCTGTGAAAAGAT
>JAZGGE010000323.1:0-9144 GCA_036480195.1 Methylococcales bacterium | reverse complement strand
CTTTGGGCGCTACTATTGTAATGAATATTGCTATTCTGCGGCCTCAGTGTATGGCAAGTGTCATTACGTTGGGTGGAAATGCCAAATTTATTCGAGGAACCGACTGGCCAGTGGGGATGGATTCTTCATTGCTTAGTGAATTTTCAAGGGAACTGTCGCTGGATAAGTCTGGGACTTTGAGGCGTTTCGCAGGATTACAGGTTCATGGAAGTGACTCTCGGAGATCCCTACTAAGACAGTTGATATCAATTCAAAATGAGTGTGAAATGCCGCCTACGTCAGTGCTGAAAAGTGGTTTGGAGATTTTACAGACGGCTGATTTGAGAAAATCCCTCCTTTCATTGCGAATTCCAGCGTTACTCTTGTTTGGTGAAAAGGATATTTTGGTTCCGGCTGCTGCTGGTGAGGCAATGATGGCCCTATGGCAAGGTGCCGTTGTTCAAGTGGTGGTCGGTGGCGCCCATGTTCTTTTTTTATCCCATCCCAAGCTGTTTGAAACAGCGGTAACCCAGTTTATTTTTAACGGATTACAGAGCCAGAATGGGTGAACTTGCAAGGCCGGAAAAGCAAGGGGCAAAACGATCTTTCAGTCGTGCAGCTTCTCGATACGATGAAATAGCGATGTTACAGAAGGAGGTCGGTAACAATCTGTTAGCCCGATTGCCATCTGAGAACCTTCGGGAAAAAAGGATTCTGGATGTGGGTGCGGGAACCGGGTTTTGTTCGACGAAGCTGGCTTCAATGACGAATGAAGTTATTGTTCTTGATATCTCAACCGGGATGCTAAACGAAGCTAAGAATAATGTGCCGGGAACGGCCAGAATTATTTGTGGAGATGCAGAGGCGCTTCCTTTGAGAAGTGAATCCATAGATGTCATATTCTCTAATTTGGCATTGCAATGGTGTGTCAATCTTGATGCTCTATTTTCAGATTTATATCGTGTTCTGAAGCCTGGTGGATTGTTGCTTTTTAGTAGTTTTGGTCCATCGACGCTTCATGAATTGAAGTTGGCATGGGAATCTGTTGATCAGAACAGCCATGTCAATGAATTTTATTCAGTCTCAGATTTGTCGCTGAAAATGTGTCGATATGGTTTTTCCAGCCCCACTATTGAAGTGGAAACAAAAAAAATTCAGTACGCTTCTGCTATGTCTTTAATGGGAGAATTAAAAGGTATTGGCGCTGGGAACGTAACCCGGGGGAGGTTCCGAGGAATGACCGGAAAAGCCAAATTACTACAGGTGATAAAGCGGTATGAGGAAATCGGCGTGGAGCAGGAGATTTTGGCGACGTTTGAATTGCTCTATGGTAGAGCCTTGAAGCCTAAGTAAAATGGAAAAAATATTGAGAAGGCTTCCTGAAAATAGAGGGCTTTCTGACGATAATGCATACTTTGTTACCGGCACAGATACTGGCGTTGGAAAGACGTGGGTAACATTGGGTTTGATGGAATACAAAAAACGGCAAGGGTATAGGGTTGCTGGAATGAAACCCGTTGCGTCGGGTGCAAAGCGATATTCTAATGCCCTTAGGAATGATGATGCCGTTAAGATTCAACGGCAATGTAGCATTGAATTGCCTTATCGCACAGTTAATCCGTACGCTTTCGAGCCACCGGTGCCTCCTCACATTGCTGCAAGCCTTGCAGGAATAATCATCAGTGTAGAAGAAATACAGAAGATTTGTCAGCGTATTCGGGAACAAGTCGATTGCGTTTTTGTTGAAGGTGTTGGCGGTTGGGATGTACCTTTAAATAAAGATTTTGCTGTTAGTGATTTGGCAAAACTTTTAAATATTCCTGTCATATTGGTGGTTGGATTAAGGCTTGGCTGTCTCAACCATGCCAGCCTAACCTATAAGGCAATAAAATCTTCCGGTGCTGTGTGCGCGGGGTGGGTTGCAAATCAGGTTGATTCAGAATATTTATATATTGATGAAAATATTGCAACGCTTAAGGATTTTTTTTGCGCACCGCTACTGGGTTTTGTGCCTTTTATGCAAGAACCTGATATAGCCTTCATTGCAAGCTGCTTTGAAACTGATGCACGGAGAAGTTTGTAAGAAAATCCACAATTATCTTGATTTAGATCAACATTTTTGAAGAAGAAAACGCATAGAATCTCTTCACCGCACTCAAATAATGCTTTAATTTGGGTGGTTGTGCATACGTCGTACATGGATGCCGATATTAAGTTAACTATAGCGTAAATTCCTAGGCTCATGACGACATAGAGGGTAAGCTCTGGCTCCCTAGCGGATCGTAAAATGCCCGCTTAGCCGATGGGTGAAGTGGGCATTTTATGAATTCTGCCGTGAAATCGATTTCTTGTGCTTTGCATCCGCTCTAGATGGATGAATCCAAGTAAAACTCCCCATCTGCCAAGGAAATATCTTCAGATCGTCTCCATGTTGGCGTACAACACGGATAAATTGTGGGGTTTTCAAGCTTTTGACACCTTCAGGAACAAAACAGAGGCGAGTTCAATGATTTGACTTTTTTAGTTAATGATAAGTCGTTCCTTATGGTTGCATCTTGGGTGCCAATCAGTTAAATTTGAACATCAGGGAGCCATACTTAAAATTATAATCGCCAAAGGGATCATATCTTAAATCACAATTGCATTTCGTCTTTTGCCCCTCAGTATGGGCTATACCCGTAACGCGAACGTTTCCTGTTGAGTAAGGCCGCTTCCATCTTGTAGCAGTCACCCGGATCGGCCAACGATTCACTTCAAAGATTTGGAAGTTTATAAAGGGATGATTTCCTGGTTGAAGCATAGATAAAAAGTAACTGAGAAAAAAATTAGAAAAACTAATTCGCTAGATCGGTTGAATAACTGGGTATGTATAAAGAATCAAAAACTACGAAGAGGAGATCGCTCCGTGAATAAAACAAAGGCACTATTTTTGTCTCTCACTCTATGGATTGGGGGAATAGGTAATGCTTATGCCGACTTCGAGATGAATTTGGTGAGAGGTGTGACCAAAATCAGTCAGGCAAACTACGACCTGCATATGCTGATTATCTGGATTTGCACTATAATCGCAGTGGTCGTATACGGTGTGATGTTTTATTCCATCGTCAATCATCGTAAATCAAAGGGTGCTGTAGCTGCCCAATTCCACGAGAGCACCAAGGTTGAGATTATCTGGACAACTATTCCGATAATTATTCTTATTGGTTTGGCGATTCCCGCGACTAAAACAATGATTGAAATGGATGATACCAGTGAATCCGATATGTCAATCAAGATAACGGGGTATCAATGGAAATGGCGTTACGAATATCTCGATGAAGGGATCGATTTCATGAGTAGTCTTGATGCTTTGAGTAATGCTGCGCGGCAAAGGGATTCTGATGTTGACCCGACCACAGTCCCAAATTATTTGCTAAACGTTGATAATCCCATGGTTGTTCCGGTTAATAAAAAAATTCGGCTTTTATTCACGGCAGCGGATGTTATTCATTCTTGGTGGGTACCCGCGCTGGGTTGGAAAAAAGATGCCATCCCGGGCTATATCACAGAAGCATGGACCAATATTGAAAAACCGGGCATCTACCGCGGACAATGCGCAGAGCTATGTGGTAAAGATCATGGGTTCATGCCCATCGTAGTGATAGCCAAGACCGAAGCGCAATACGCAGAGTGGGTTGCTCAACAGAAAACAGCAGCCCAGGAGAAGGCGGGAGAAGCTGATCGGGAATGGACGCAAGATGAATTGATCACGAGAGGTGAAGAGGTTTATAACGGCAATTGTGCCAGTTGTCACCAAGCGGGTGGCGAAGGTGTACCAGGTACTTTTCCTGCCATTAAGGGTAGTGCTGTAGCGATGGGCGATTTGGAAAAACACATTGATGTTGTTTTGAATGGCGCAGGAACGATGATGCCGGGTTTCAGCAGCATGCTGCCAGCTGATGATTTAGCTGCGGTCATTACTTTTCAACGAAACGCTTTAGGCAACAATGTGGGCGATTCCGTTCAGCCATCGGCTATTAAACCTCTTTTGGGCGATGAAGACGAGGATGAATAAGCCAAGGCTATCAAGAAATATTTCTATTCTATACTTTTTAAATCTAATCAGTTAAGTGGAGTTAATGCGATGAGTGCAGTAGCAGCACATGACGATCATCATGATCACGGGCCTGCAAAAGGCATAACACGATGGTTGTTTACAACTAACCATAAAGACATCGGAACGATGTATCTGGTGTTTGCTTTAATCATGTTTTTTGTCGGCGGGGCGATGGCAATGATCATACGATTAGAGTTGTTCGAACCTGGAATGCAGTTCGTTGATCCTCAGTTTTTCAACTCCATGACCACCATGCATGCCTTGGTTATGGTTTTCGGTGCAGTAATGCCTGCTGGTGTCGGATTGGCCAATTGGATGATTCCCATGATGATTGGCGCACCCGATATGGCGTTGCCACGAATGAACAACATGAGCTTTTGGGTTTTAGTTGTTGCCGTACTGCTGTTAGCCAGTACCTTGTTTATGGAAGGCGGGGCTCCTGCCGCAGGGTGGACTTTATATCCGCCTTTAAGTTTACAAGCGGGTAACAATCTGGCCTTCGTCGTTTTTTCGGTTCATTTACTCGGCCTGTCATCTATTATGGGATCTATCAATATCATCGTCACGATTCTGAACATGCGTGCTCCTGGTATGACTATGATGAAAATCCCCCTGTTCTGCTGGACATGGGTGATTACAGCGTTTCTGTTGATATGTGTGTTACCGGTATTTGCGGCTGCTGTAACGATGCTCCTCACTGATGCTCACTTCGGTACTAGCTTTTTCGACGCTGCGGGTGGAGGTGATCCGGTACTCTACCAGCATTTATTTTGGTTTTTTGGGCATCCAGAGGTTTATATTATTGCCCTACCTGCCTTTGGAATGGTTTCAACGATTATTCCGGTTTTTTCTCGCAAACCACTATTCGGCTATAGTTCAATGGTGTATGCGAGTGCATCCATAGCTTTTCTCTCGTTGATCGTCTGGGCGCATCATCAGTTTACGGTGGGAATGCCTCTGGCTGGTGAGCTTTACTTCATGTACGCAACCATGTTGATCGCGATACCCACCGGGATCAAGATTTTCAACTGGACAGCGACTATGTGGCGCGGTTCTTTAAGCTTTGAAACCCCCATGCTATATGCGGTCGCATTCGTGATAATGTTCACCTTTGGAGGATTTACCGGGATTATGTTGGCGGCAGCACCCACAGATTTCCAGTATCACGATACTTATTTTGTGGTGGCCCATTTTCACTACACTTTAGTGGTTGGTGGTATATTCCCTATTATGGGAATAATCTACTATTGGTTGCCGAAATGGACCGGTCATATGTATAACGAGAAGTTAGGAAAGCTTCATTTTTGGATGACATTTTTCTCTTTCAATCTCACTTTTTTTCCGCAACATTTTCTGGGGTTGGCAGGTATGCCCAGAAGAATCCCGGATTATGCAATCCAATTCGCGGATTTTAATATGGTTTCGAGTATTGGAGCGTTTATTCTGGGACTTTCGCAATTGCTTCTGGTCTATATCGTTGTGAAAACGATTAAGGGTGGCGAAAAGGCGTCTGCCGAGGTTTGGGAAGGTGCGAGCCGTTGGGGATTGGAGTGGACTCTTCCATCACCACCGCCTTACCATAGTTTTCAGACAGCGCCTGAGATCAAATAGAAAAAACCAATCATCCTCTTTTGTAAGAGGATGATTGTATTAGTGTTTACAATGACGCCAAAAAAAAAGAATATAGTTTTCGCTGCAACGATGGGGCTAATAGCACTTGGCCTTTATATTTACGCGATGTTTTTGCTAACTGAGATGTGAGTCGGGTGCAAGGTGGATTATTTAACAGAATTTTCTAAACAACTAGACAAAAACACAAACGTTTGAAGGGGAAGAAAATGTCTACAGACGGTCGATATTACATACCACATAAGGCGCACTGGCCTATATTAGGGGTTATAGGACTCGGTACCTTGCTGGCCGGATTCGCGAATCTTATTAATGGCTCGTCAATGGGATCCACCATGATGATTATTGGTCTATTGACTTTTATCGTTATGCTGGTGGGATGGTTTTGGCTACAAGCATCCGAAAGCGAAAGCGGAATGTATAATGCGGACGTCGGTGTTTCTTACCGATGGGGAATGATGTGGTTTATCTTTTCGGAAGTGATGTTTTTCGCCGCTTTCTTCGGTACATTGTTCTATTGTCGGGTCTATGCGATTCCCTGGCTTGCGGGAGAAGGTGGCGGCCCTGGCCCGGTAACCGGTGAGTTTTTGTGGAAAGGTTTTGAAGCCGTCTGGCCTACAAACGGTCCAGGAGATGTTGGTGGAGAATTCGAACCCATGGGGGCTTGGGGTTTACCCGCCTTAAACACTCTAATTTTGTTATCCAGCGGAGTAACCTTAACTTGGGCGCATTGGGGTTTATTGGCGGATAACCGAGATCAGATGATCAAAGGGTTGGCCGCAACAGTATTCTTGGGATTTCTTTTTGTTTATCTACAAGCAACAGAATATCAAGAAGCCTACCATGAAATGGGATTAACGCTAGGGTCGGGAATATACGGATCTACCTTCTTCATGATGACTGGCTTCCATGGCTTGCATGTAACAATCGGGGCGATTATTTTGTCGGTAGTCTTGTATCGAAGCATACGAGGCCATTTTAGCAAGGAAAATCATTTCGCTTTCGAAGCTGCTGCGTGGTACTGGCATTTTGTTGATGTTGTTTGGCTTATACTTTTTATCTTTGTTTATTGGATGTAAGATAGGCCTAATCGAAAAAAGCGTTACGTTTTGGCGTAGCGCTTTTTTTATGTACAAAATACAGGAAAACGTCCAACTATACCTTTTGCGTTTGATAATACTCCGTTTAGAGTGCGTCAGTTTTTGTGAAGGGCTAGGCGCAAAGGCGCAGCAATAGCAGGCTATTGGAAGGCTTTGCAACAACACCATTTGCAAAAAAAGACGTGCTATAAATGGGGTATTCTTGAACACGAGAGGTATATTGCTATAATCTCAGAATTCCACCTCATTACAGAAAATTAGGAAGTTATAGACATTTAAGAGATGCTGTTATGAGTCTAAAATATTTGACGCTGTTTTGTGTAAGAGGGGCTTTAGCCGCGATCTCAGCTAGATCGCGGCTAAAGCCCCTCTTACAGAGGTATAAAACTAATTCGGAGAGATTAGGTTTTCTGAATCTACCGTCCCCTTATGACCTCTTGTTTTTGCTTCTGTAGTAAAGGATGAGCGATACTATGTGGTTTGATAATCCCCGTCGCGAAGGCAATAAGCAAAAATACAAAAAGTGCCAGAGAAAGAGAAATGCGCACTGTTAGTGCTTTTGCTGTTCGAACCGCGTCTGAACGATCCCGATCCTTGACGAAAAAGTAAAGGGCAGAGCCGAGACTGTAGAGAATGATAAGTAATACAATAATGACGAAAATTTTAGCTGGCATAAACTCGGTCTATATCAAGAAAACAAACATTCTCAGCTATTTTGAAACAAAAGCCAACTATACCTTTCGCGTTTAAGAATGCTCGATTTTAGTGGGTAGAATTTCGTTGAGGGCTAGGCGAAAAATTGCTGCTGTAGCAATCTACAGCAAGGGTTTTCAATGCAGCCATCTGCAAAAATGGTATGCCTGGATACTGAAAATTGAAGTGTGGAGAGGATATTATGGGATTTAGCCGTAAACTAGCCTTCAAACCCGGTCGGGTGCCTACGGTAGCTTTTCTGATAGTTTTTCCCATCTTACTTGCACTAGGTAGTTGGCAGCTGGATCGCAGTGAAAAAAAAAGTTTACTTGTACAACAAAAAAACGAGCGTACCAATAAATCTGAAGTCGCTCTTGAAAATTTCGAGGTAAACATTGAGGATTTGCGTTATTTGTCTGTGAAAATATCAGGGCGGTACGATGGCGCTCATCAATTTCTATTGGATAATCAAAGCGTCCAGATGAAGCCAGGATATTTCGTATTGACTCCCTTAATAGTTGCTGGTAAGGGCTTTGCCGTCTTGGTAAATCGTGGTTGGGTTCCTCTTGGCGTGAGCAGAGAAATTCTGCCGGATATAGCTTTGGTTGAGGAGAGTGTGAGTATCAGCGGAATTATCGATGTTTTTCCGGGCGTTGGTTATCGACTGGAAGGGGCGGAAAATCCTACGGATAACTGGCCGGCAGTAGTCCAGTTGATTGATGTAGAGACACTTTCAAAATTGTTGGATTACCCGTTATTGCCGTACCAAGTGCTTTTAAAAAAAGGCCAGCCGGGAGGCTATTTAAGAGAATGGGAGTCTCGTTTTACCGAGACGATCACGCCAGAAAAACATGTTGGCTATGCCGTTCAGTGGTTTTCTCTCGGTTTCGTACTGGCAGTAATATTTCTTTGGAATGGTTTTAAAAAGAATGAAAGATAATAAAAATAACAACCGGTTTGTTTTGTTGGCCATGCTATCCCTAACACTAATCCCATTTGTGTTGGCGTGGATTGTGATGCAGAATCCCAGTGTTATCAGTGGACAGGTCAACTACGGAAATCTGGTTACGCCTCCTCGTCCAATAGTCACTACCGAGCTTGTAGCATTTGATGATTTTTCCAAAAACTATTTTGACGAATTTAAGGGACGGTGGGTATTCGTACATGTGGCGACCAAGCAGGGTTGTCTAAGTGATTGCTTGGAGTCGCTGTATAAAACCAAGCAGATACGCATTATGCTAAATAAAGAACTTTCCCGTGTTCGACGTTTGATTGTGGTAAATCCGGAAATCTCCGAATTAGATGCAAAACTGTGGTGGAAAGATGACCCCTATCTATTAAGAATGCGTTTGACGAGTGAATTAATTGCTGAAATGGAAAAGATATTAGGACAGCCTATTCCGCAAGGAACTATTTTTTTGATGGATCCCATTGGTAATTTAATGATGTGGTATCCGCCAGGGTTTGATCCATACGAGGTAAAAAAAGATCTTAAACGACTGCTGAAAGTATCCCAGGTTGGCTAGGAGCCTGTCCGAGAATAGAAGCCGCAGCGAGGGAAATCCATTTTGAGTCAGATTTTTCGATCATTTGAGGCGAATAGTGGGTCTATTTAACGAAAATGATCGGGAAATCTGGCCAAAATGG
>JAZGGE010000322.1:0-8602 GCA_036480195.1 Methylococcales bacterium | reverse complement strand
GATAGTTGTTTGCAAAGAGGCATGCTGGATTCTGGTGGATTCACTCTGGATGATAGTCAATGGCAAGACAATTATCAAAACACAGCAATGGGTGGTGGAGCAACTGCGGCGACTTATGGTGCAGAACGGACTTTCCGTATGTACACCCGACCGCCTCGAAACTCAGGCTTTAGCGCCGTCAAGTTCAATACCGGACATAACGAAATTCAATGCACAGGCCAGGGTCCAAGCAATGCCAGAGTGGTATTGAGCCAAGGTATCTATCGAATTCTTCCAAAGAACTAACCAGGAAAAAAGTAATTTCAGATTATGATTGAAAAACGAATACTATTATTTTTCCTGAGCGCCCTCTATACGGCAATCCCTGGCTTATCCAATGCTGATGATACGGAAATATACCTTGGCCCGGAAGCAGGAAGAGCAGGAACTGCGCCCAATGTACTCTTTGTGCTTGATACTTCGGGTAGTATGTCCAACACTGACCTCACGGGGAAAACCCGGCTGCAACGTATGAAGGATGCCCTTCATATCATTCTGGATTCATCACAAAATATCAATGTGGGACTGATGCGATTTCACGGAGAAGGGGGTCCTGTTCTCTATCCGCTGTCCCATATTGATGCTATTGCAAGTACTGTTGAAGGAACCAATCCGTCAGATGCATCAACCATTCGATCGCAAATTTCACAGAGTAGCGATGATGCCGAAGAATATCTGAGCGACAACACTGTCATACTTGATAGCGATGAGTTGGAACTCATCCATAGCGTTGTGGCGACAGCATCGTCGTCAGTCAACTACCAATCTGTAATTTCATCTAGCAGCAATGATTTAGAAGAATCTAACAACGGTTGGTATGATGAGGGCAGCAGCGACCTTGAACTGGTGGATGAGGGAGGATCACACTCTTCTCGGCAAACTATCGGTCTTCGATTTACCTCGGTAAACATTCCGGTTGGTGCAACTATACTGAGTGCCGCGATCGACTTTACTATTGATGAAAATGGCTCTGGTGATCCCGATTTGACCATAGTCGGGCATAAAGTCAGTCACTCGCTGGCTTTCAGCACTTCAGTCAGACAAAATGTCTCTAATCGTTTGACAAGCGCAACAGCGGCTTCCGTCTCCTGGAAAAATATCGCCACTCCTGCAATTGGAACGACACTATCGACACCTGATTTGGCTTCTATCGTAAGCGAATTAACGTCAACCGCCAACGGGTGGTCCTCCGGAAACGCAATGACATTCATCATTCAGGATTCAGGAAATGGAAATGAAGGCAAGCGGGTAGTAGAATCGCGAGACTCAGGTTCATCGACCGCTCCCCACCTGCGAATAACCTACTCAACAAGCGCCCAGGAAGAAGACCAAGCGATTGGTTTGCGCTTCAAAAACATCGCGATCCCCCAGGGAGCCACAATAACATCAGCGACTATTGAATTTGAAGCAGCAAGATCAAACAACGAAACAGCCAATATTACTATTGATGGAGAGGGGCATGATGATGCGCCGACTTTTGCGCAGAGCAGTAATAACATTACTGACCGATCATTAACCTCTGGTCAAGTTTCCTGGGACATTCCTGCCTGGAGTGAAGGAGATCGATATCAAAGTCCCGACCTGAAGTCTATCGTACAAAATATAGTTGACCGATCCGGATGGTGTGGCGGTAATGCCATGGCCTTTGTTATAAAGGGGGTAGCTGACGCTGTCAGAATCGCAAAATCCTATGAAGAAAATGCGGCTGCTGCCCCGATCCTAAACATAGAGTATGATCAGGACAGTGTTTCTGACACAGCATGCGTTAACCAGGTTTTAATGGCTCAAGTGACCAGTGATCGCGACGATGCCGAAGAAGCGAGTGATGGTTCAATGGATCTCTATAGCTCTGACCTGGAATTAGTAGAAGATGGCGACGATCAAACGGTGGGTATTCGATTTCGTAATATTTATATACCCAAGGACACGACGATAACAGAGGCATGGCTGGAATTTATCACCGATGATGATGACATTGATTCCGGCGCAACGTCTTTAACAATACGAGGTGAATTAAGTGGTAATTCGGCAGAATTCACATCATCGGACGAAGATATTTCCACAAGAACGACCACATCCCAATCCACTTCTTGGAATCCGGGGGCCTGGAATACCAGTGGTGAAAGTCATGATAGCCCCGATATAGCTAGTGTTGTACAGGAAATAGTAAACCAAAGTGGATGGGCTGCCGGTAATTCCATGAGTTTTATTGTTACTGGATCCGGCGAGAGAACTGCTGAATCCCATGATGGGTCCGAGGGTGAAGCCCCTGTTTTGCACATCAAAATACAAGGAAAACTTGCCGACGCCAGCGAGCAAACAGTCAGAAGCCGGTTGCACCACGTCGTAGATGATCTTCAACACAAAGGGGGTACGCCAATCGTTGACACGCTTTACGAAGCCGGTCAGTATTATCGGGGACAATCGGTGGTTTTTGGCACCACAAGGGGAAATAGCATTGGAGGTGGCAGCCTGTATGAATCAGAGCGAACGCGGGTCAGTCATCCGGCATCCTATACAGGTGGTACGGTCATCAGGGACAGCGGTTGTACCGACGCTAACTTGAACGCCACCGCCTGCCAAACTGAACGAATCGATGGTAGTCCGATGTATATCAGCCCAATTGGTGATTCTACCTGCCAGGGCCACAATATTATCTTACTGTCCGATGGTTTTCCCAGCCGTAATGTCTCTGTTGATCTGATAGAAGATTTAATTGGAGAATCGTGCAGTGGCTCAGGTTCAGGAAAATGCGGAAATGAACTTGCTAGTCATCTCTATTCGCCACCTTCTGAGGACACAAAACCTGTCAAAACCTACACCATTGGCTTTAACCTCGACGACGACGATGGAAAAGCCTATCTCGAAAACTTGGCAACAAATGGCGGCGGTAGTTTCCACGAAGCAAGCAGTTCAGCTGCGTTAGTCAGCGTATTCGATGACATTATCACCGATGTCCTTGATCAGCCGACATCATTTGTCGCGCCTTCTATATCAATCAACGCTTTCAATAGACTTTATAATCTCAATGAAATTTACCTCAGTCTTTTCGAACCCCACAGTACCAAGCGTTGGCAAGGGAATGTAAAAAAGTATAAAGTCTGTGATGGAACAATAGATGATGAAGATATCACCTGTGCCGTCGGTGATATATTGGATGCAGCCAACAACCAGACCTTCGATGATTCCGGCAATATTGCAAGTACCGCAAGAAGTCTATGGAGTGCATCGGTCGACGGTTCGGTAATCGCCGCTGGCGGTGCTGGCTCTCAGATACCATCTTATTCTTCACGTCGAATCTATACTTATACAACATCGACTGACCCAGACAATGCAAACCTCTCCCTTTCTGCGCACAGCGTTAGTAATGACAACACCGCACTCACCAAAGCGATGCTGGGGGATGAGAATATGACAAATTCGTACAGGACAAAGCTCATCCAGTGGATACAAGGCAAGGATATTATGGATGAAGATGAAGACCAAAATACCAATGAAAATCGCTGGTCCTTTCATGATCCGATACATAGTGGTGCAGTGCCAATAACTTATGGAAAGCAAGTGAGTGGTGAAACAACAACCCCAGTAACGAAGATTTTCGTGGCCACAAATGATGGAATGCTGCGCATGATTAACGCCCACAACGGCCAGGAGGAATGGGCCTTTTTACCACAAAAATTATTGGCGATTCAAAACGACTTGATGACCGATGCCGAAGGTGACCACATTTATGGATTGGATAGCACGCCTGTCGTAGATCGCCACGATGTAAACCATGATGGAATCATTAACCCCAGTGATGGAGATTATGTTCATCTATATGTCGGTATGCGAAGAGGGGGTAGAAATATCTATGCCTTGGACGTTACACCATCGGCAACATTGTCAAATCCGAGTGGAACGACAGGAATTACCCCTAAACTACTATGGCGCATTCAGGGTGGATCCGGAGATTTTGCCAAACTCGGTGAAACCTGGTCTGCGCCACAATTGGCATCAATCAGTTACCCTAATAGTGGTGGCACGGCATTGACAAACAAATCCGTTTTGATCTTCGCTGGGGGCTACGAGCATACCAGTCAAGATAGCCTGACTGTACCCAATCGTGGATTTCAGCCAGCGGCATACGGAAACGCCTTATTTATTGTTGATTCAAGCGATGGTTCTCTGCTGTGGCGGGCAAGCCCGGATGAGACCACAGCTAGCACGCGCTTAGATCTCGATCCCATGACCTACGCGATTCCGTCCGATCTGGCATTGATGGATTCCGACAGTGATGGACATATTGACCGATTCTATGTCGGAGACCTTGGCGGTCAATTGTGGCGAATTGACCTATGGAAGCGGGAGAAGGTCGACGGCTCCTGGGGAATAGCTAATCCTTCGGGTGCCCGGCTCGCCAACATCTCTTCGAATGCTGCTAACGCCGACAAAAGAAAATTTTTCTATCCACCGGATATTGCTCAACTGAGTGACAGCGTTTTCTCCAATACCGAGCTATATGACCTAATCACGATCGGAACCGGAAATCGCTCCCATCCGTTAGACAAAACCGTTCACAATCGATTCTACGCTTTTCGAGACCCTCATATAAATAGCCGTATTCCATCAGATTACACAGCCCTAACGGAAGACAATCTTTATGATGCTACAGATAATCTAATCCAGGAAGGAACCAGTGGTGATGAAGGCACGAAGAAAGCCGCCCTTGATTCTTTAAAAACAAAGAAAGGGTGGTATCTAGAACTGAAAGAATATTCAGGTTCATCACTTATCGATGATTCTAATCATTGGATCGGAGAGAAAGTATTGGCTTCACCATTAATACTTGACGGCAAACTCTTTTTTACAACCTATATTCCTCAGATCAGCAGCAATCCTTGCGCTGTCATCGCCGGAATTAGTCGCTTATACGTAGTTAATCTTCTGAATGCAGCAGCCGTTTTCGATTTTTCCAATGATTCAAACCACACTAAAGTGGATCGAAACTTTGTCGTCGGGGACGGTATTGCGTCTCTTGCTACCATCATCCTACCCCCAAAAACAGGTGACGGTGGAGATGGAGATGGAGATGGAGACACAGATGATGCGGGAATTCGCGTTCTCGTCGGAACGGGCGACGATATTAAAACATTCAATCCTGATGTTGATTTAAGCAAGACCCGGACTTTTTGGCGTCAAGACTTCGGGAACTAACGAAAAAGGGGTTTGTCTTTTGTAGCAATAGCGATTTGAACAACTGCCAGTACTTTTATTGAGCAATCAGGTATCATAAGACCAGAAGCCGCGATCTCACGGAATTTGTTTTATACCTTCGTGTAGGAGGGGCTTCAGCCGCGACTTCGACCGAGCTTGCGGCTGAAGTCCCTCCTACGAAGAAAAGCCTTTAATTTTAGGCGCACAGAACAAAATCCCATAAATTCTATTACCTTTTGATTCGCCCTAGTTGAGGTCAGGTAGTCTGATGTTAGGCTTTATATTGACGTTAGCAAACAAAACTCAACGAGAACAATCAATGTCTTCTACCCCACAAGCTCTTTTACAACGACACCGTCTTTCAGTAGAAGACTACCATTGCATGGGAGATGCCGGGATCTTTAATGAAAATGATCGCGTGGAACTGATTGAAGGGGAAATAATTGATATGGCGCCCATTGGAAGCAATCATGCTGGTACGGTTAAGCTTCTGAGTAATATAATGAAGATTGAAGTCGGTACACAGGCCATTGTCTCGACACAAGATCCAGTCGCACTCGATAGTTTCTCGGAACCCGAACCGGATATTGCTTTACTGAAACCCCGCAATGATTTTTATCGCACAGCCCATCCTGGCCCGGAAGACGTCCTCCTTATTATAGAAGTCGCTGACAGCTCACTGCGATATGATCATAAAGTTAAAATTCCGCTCTACGCCCGCCATGCAATATTCGAGGTTTGGTTGGTGGATTTGGAAAACGGTCAACTACTGCTCCACCAGAATCCGCAAGTAGGGCAATACCAGAAAGTCATAGCGGCGAAAAATCGGCAAGCTCTTGTACCTCTACAATTATCATCAGCAACATTCAACCTGGAGATGCTGTTTCAATCCTAATTTTAAACTCAGGGAATAGTAATATCGAAAAATAGGAAGCCTCCTACGGCTCATTTTGTATCCCCTGTATTACTCCTGATTTGTACACCCTACAAACTAATCTAAAACTTTGATTTCATGAATGACATTGTCTGGCATCACCATAATATTACGAAACTTCAGCGCTCTGATCAGAAAAAACAGATTCCCTGCATACTATGGTTTACCGGCCTTAGTGGATCGGGAAAATCGACTCTGGCCGGGGCAGTGGAAAATCGTCTTTTCCAGCTTGGTTACCATGGCTACCTGCTTGATGGCGATAACGTCCGACATGGATTGAACAAAGACTTACAGTTCTCAGATGAAGACCGTGTGGAGAATATCCGCCGTATTGGTGAAATGTCCAAGCTTTTTGTGGACGCTGGCCTCATCGTTCTCGCTGCATTTATATCTCCATTCCGGCGTGAACGTCAGATGGTTCGAAAACTGGTAGATACAGGAGAATTTGTGGAAGTATTTATGGATACCTCATTGGGACTATGCGAGCAGCGTGATCCCAAAGGGCTTTACGCCAAAGCCCGGCGCGGTGAAATCAAAAACTTCACGGGTATTGATTCTGAATACGAATCACCACGCAACCCGGAATTAGTCGTTCCTGGGGAGCAGGCTCTTGAAGACTCTGTGGACTATGTCATCCGCTATCTGAAAGACCAGGCTATCGTAAAATAGTCGCTTCGAAATAGTTCTATCATGCAGACAGTAATTGACGATGGTTCTTGACGCATGGATTACTCTGGGAGTCATTGGCTTCTGTTTTTCTGTCCTGGTTCTGACCCGCTTCGCTCCCTATATCATCCTGATGGGTGGAGTTACCCTCCTGTTGTCCTTCGGCGTACTCACAAACCAGGAGGCGATCTCGGGATTTGCCAATGAAGGGATGATAACCGTTGGCGCGCTGTTCATTGTCGCCAACGGGCTAAACGAAAGTGGTGTGGTACAGTGGCTATCCAGGAACCTGCTAGGCCGTCCCGGAAGCACTGTCGGTGCACAGCTCAGGCTGATGTTTCCTGCGGCATTTCTAAGTGCGTTTATCAACAATACTCCAGTCGTTGCTATGCTCGTACCCGCTGTCGCAACCTGGGCAAAGCACAATAAATTGCCTGTATCCAGGCTGATGATTCCATTGAGTTATGCAGCAATTATTGGGGGTTGCTGTACGCTGATAGGAACCAGTACCAATTTAATCATTAATAGTATGCTGATGGATCAAAATCAGGCACTCGGGCTCAAAATGTTTGATCTCGCCTGGGTTGGGATCCCCTGCGCAGTTGCCGTGATTGGCTTTGTTGTCTTGACCAGCCCCTGGCTATTACCCAAGCGACGGGCAATGCAGTTGGATCTGGATGACGCCAGAAAATATACTGTGGAGATGATCGTACAGCCCCAGACTGATCTGGACGGTAAAACAATCGAACAAGCAGGACTTCGCCACTTGCATGGACTCTATCTTGTACGCATTGATCGCGGTGACCACACCCTTCACGTAGTTGGCCCCAAGGAAATCCTCAGTGGTCATGACCGGCTATTCTTTGTGGGTATTGTAGATTCTATCGTCGACCTCAAGAAAATTCGCGGCTTGATCACCCCAGAAGAAGAAAAGCTGAATAATCAACCCGCCAAAGAATCTCGATCTCTAGTGGAAGTTGTGGTGTCCCCAAGCTGCCCGCTACTGGGAAAAAGCATTCGTAAGGGAAGATTTCGTAGTTACTACAACGCTAGCGTTATCGCCGTTGCCCGCAACGGCGAACATTTAAATATGAAAATAGGTAACATCGTTCTCAGAACGGGCGACACCCTGTTACTGGATACCACTGATCACTTTCTTCTACAACAACGTGATACAACTGATTTCTTACTGGTTAGTGCGGTGGAAAACTCCCAGGCATTACGGCACAACCGAAGCATTATCGCGATTCTGATCTTGCTTGGTATGGTAATCTCAGTCACCAGCAATGGATTTAGTATGTTAAATGCCGCATTGTTGGCTGCGGGAGCAATGATAATAACGCGCTGCACCTCTGCAGTCATTGCCGGAAAAAGCATTGATTGGCACGTATTGGTGGTTATCGCCTCCTCTATTGCGTTGGGCAAAGCAGTCGAAAAAACCGGCCTGGCTACCAGGGCAGCGGAGCTTTTTCTGTCAGGAACTCACTTGGGCTCCACGGAAGTCCTTATTTCACTCTTTGTTTTTACCGCCCTGCTCACCTCGGTAATCTCCAACACAGCTGCCGCAGTATTAGTATTCCCTATCGCCGTTGCAACCAGCAACGCACTCGATATTAGTTTAACACCGCTCGCTATCACATTGATGATCGCTGCATCAGCAAGTTTTGCCACCCCGATTGGTTATCAAACCAATCTTATTGTTTATGGTCCTGGTGGCTATCGCTTTTTAGACTACTTGCGTATTGGAATACCCATCACCGTGTTGGT
>JAZGGE010000321.1:0-4537 GCA_036480195.1 Methylococcales bacterium | reverse complement strand
AGCTTAGACGTACCCGCTAAAATCTCCAGGTGAAAATTCATCTACGCTAATAGCTGAAAATCGGGCCTTCTCTGCCTGCTCAAGTAACTTGGCCTCAGACTTACTAATTGTATTATTATCAATAGCGGCTTTGATCAATGTCGGTGTTTCTTGTTTGGCCAGAGATCCCTCCTTGATCGCTTGTTTTATTTTACTTTCAACCGGTGCCGCCGCAAGAACAGCTTTAAACGCGCATTCTATCCGGCCGGTTGGGTCATCTTCCACTGTATTAATATATATCCCGTGGGTCAGGCGATCCCGGGCAGGTGAGTCCTTGAGCAACATCGTTGCCACCTCATGTATTAACCGATCTCCAGGCGGAGAATAGGGCTTGCCGGTAGGGAAAAGCAGTGACCGGAGCAACCAGGCCAAAGGACGGTACGGTAATTTCCAATAAACTGCCAATAGGGATTGCTGGGCTCGATGGATGGTATTTTGACACGCCCAATGAACCAGAGGTAGATCCTCCGGCTGACGGCCTTGATTTTGATAATGTTTAAGAACTGTCGAGCACAGATACAAATTACTGACCACATCAGCAAACCGACCGGACAGCCTTTCCTTCCGTTTTAGTGCCCCACCCAGGGTTAACAGCGCATAATCGGTAAGCAATGCAAACCCAACAGTTATTCGTTCGATTTGACGAAAATAACGTTCGGTATGCCGATCACCGGGTGCACTAGAAAACCGCCCGTTGGTTATACCTAACCATCCACTCTTTGCCGCATTTCTCATGAAAAAGCTGATATGTTTGAAAAACACATCATCGAACTGCAACAACGCCTGGTCAGGCTCGTCTATTTGCAAGGCTTCCATTTCTTTATGAACGTAGGGATGACAGCGTACCGCACCCTGTCCAAATATCATTAACGTCCGGGTTAATACATTCGCACCTTCAACGGTAATACTAACCGGGATGGCCTGATAAATTCTGCCCAGGTAATTTCGCGGTCCCAGACAAATCGCAGATCCCCCTTGAATATCCATAGCATCATTCACCACCCGGCGCATTCGTTCCGTAAGTTCGTATTTAATGATCGCGGAGATTACTGAAGGTTTTTCACCGTTATCCAAAGCCGCTACAGTCACCTGACGAGCTGCATCCATAATGTAAGTTTCACCGGCCATGCGACAGAGTAACTCTTCAATACCTTCAAACTCACCGATAGCAAGATTAAATTGTTTCCGAACCCGGGCGTAGGCACCACTATTCCTACAGGTAAATTTACCTGCGCCGGTACTGAGAGCAGGTAGGGAGATCGCCCGCCCATCAGTTAGACAATCCATTAGCATCCCCCAACCGTTACCGGCCTGTTTGACACCCCCAATAATCCATTCCACTGGGATAAAGACATCTTTCCCGCGATTTGGGCCGTTCTGAAAAGCGGCATCCAGTGGGAAATGACGATTTCCAATCGAAATACCCGGTGTATCGGTAGGTATCAAAGCCAGGGTTATACCCAAATCCTCCTGGCTACCCAGCAGGTGATCCGGATCATACAGCTTAAATGCCAAACCCAGAACAGTGGCGACAGGGCCTAAAGTAATGTAGCGTTTTTCCCAATTCAAGCGAATACCCAACACCTTCTTTTTTCCTTCAAAAGAACTGTGACAAATAATGCCGGTATCAGGCATTGCACTGGCATCACTACCGGCATGGGGCCCAGTTAAGGCAAAGCAGGGAATTTCTTCACCAATAGCGAGCTTCGGCAGATAATGATCTTTTTGCTGTTCGGTGCCATATTCCAGTAACAGCTTCGCAGGGCCCAATGAATTCGGTACCATAACCGTTACCGCCGCTGTGATACTGCGGCTGGAAACTTTCATAACCATTTCGGAATGGGCAAAATTTGAGAATTCCAGACCACCGTATTTTTTAGGGATAATAAAGCCGAAAAACTTGTTCTTTTTAATAAATAACCAGACTTCATCAGGCAAATCATGGCGATTATGGGTAATATCCCAATCATCAACCATAGAACACAGCACCTCGACCGGGCCATCAATAAAAGCTTGTTCTTCAGCAGTCAATTTAGCCACCGGACAATCGAGCAGGCGATTCCACTGGGGTTGCCCAGAAAACAACTCAGCATCCCACCAGGTATCACCCGCCTCCAAAGCTTCCCTCTCGGTTCTGGACATGGCCGGTAATGCCCGTTTCATAAGCTTGAAAATCGGACGGCTGAAAAGTTGTCGACGGAGAGGGGGAATATTTAAGGGAACGAAGATCGCGATAAAGCCGACCCATAGGATCGTATTGATTAGTGTTAATCCCATCAAATTGGTATTGATTCCCAGCCAGACGGCAATAACTGCAGTAACCAACACCGTTGGGGGTCTAAAATAAGCAAGAACTGATGCAATGCCGAACAAAATCAAGAGGTTTATCATTGTTTACTCCTATTTTATTTTTGAGATCCACTCACCGTTGTCAGTTTATGGTTCTAGCTCACTTTCAGGGTTTCCACGCTCCGAGTGGGATTCATCATGTTCCGTAACGCAGAGCGTCGCTAGCTGCATTCCCGCGCTGGAGCATGGGAACGATAATTTTGATACCGGTTAACCGTCGACTGATCACCCATTCCAATCAATTTAATTCCTTAATGGCTTACCAGTTTTTAATGTATGCTCCAACCGCGCTACTGTTTGGGGCTGTCTAACTAAAGCTATGAAGGCGTCCCGTTCCAGCGCCAAAATCTCGTCTTCTTTAAGCTTATCGGTAATATCGGTATCCCCACCACAGAGAACATACGCCAGCCTTTGTGAAATTTCAACATCGTAGTCCGAAACTTTGCCCTGGGCGTGGTAGTTCTCTACCGCCAAGTCCAATACTGCTTTCACGGATGCGCCAGGAAGCTGGAATTCGGGTGGTTCTGGCGGCAAATAGTCCTGACATAGAGTTATCGCTTTTGCCTTAGCATCCGCCAGAAGCCGATCTTTATTTATCGTAATGCCATCTGATTCCGCCAAAAACAGCAATTCACGAGCTTCCATGGCAGATTTGGACGTGGTCGCGGCACCGATAATTTCAAAGGCTTTAACAATCGGTGGCATCGGGCCACCTGGGCGTTTAGATTGCTGAATCCAACGATATAAATATTCTTTGCAGCCGCCCCAACCGGGAATCAATCCGACACCCACTTCGACAAGTCCCATGTAAAGCTCCGCGTGAGCCTGGATAGCATCGCAATGAAGCAGTATTTCACAGGCACCGCCCAAGGTCAGGCCCGACGGTGCGCCAACAACGGGGAATGTTGCATATTTTAGGGCTTTGTAGGCATCCTGACCTTGTTTAATAAAGCTTTCGACATCCGACCAGGCCTGCTGGTAAATTGCCTGAACCAGTAAATTCAAATTGGCGCCCGCGGAGAATTGATCTCCATCATTGTAGATAACCAGCGCCGACATATCACTATTGACCTTTTCAATTGCCTGAAAAATCAACGCCATTACATCGAGATCGAGCGTATTCATTTTGCCGTGGAACTCCAGGCAGGCAATCCCGTCCCCCACATCCCAGAGACTCGCTGAATTGCATTCCAATAAAGCTGGAGTCCGTAGCTTACAATCAGAGAGAAGCAAAACATTGCCGGACCTTTTCAACAGCTGATAACTCCTGGATTGATCAAGATAAAAAGGCTTGCCAGCTTGAATCCAATACGATTGGCAATAGAACCGGGGGTATCTTTACACTTAACGCAGCCTTTACCTAATCTCTGATCCGCAAATTGCCCGATCCCTTTAACAAACTCAGACTGCGTTTCGGGGCTTGCTACCAGTTCCAGCAAACGCATATAACGCGGTGGATTAAAGAAATGAGTAATCATGGAACACCTTCTACACCATTTTCTAATTCATTCAAATATATAAACCGAGGTGCTTTTACACCCGCTTGTTTTCTTATTTTTACAAGTTCTGAAGACTCAAAAAAAGCTTTTGCATTAGCAATAGAAGACCATTTAGAAAAATGCACGATCTTATTTGGATCGTTCTCATATTTTAATACTTGATAGCTTTTTTCTCCGGCATCCTTTCTAATTGATGCAGCTTCATCGAATATTGTTTTCCATACATCATAGTCTCCCACTTCGTGAATGATTAATACATATTCCATCGTATTTTCCTTATTATCTTACAAAGATATACCTCTCGCGCTCAAGAACGCCCGTTTTGGGTGGGTATATTTTCGTGGAGAGCTCGGCGTTGAATCGCAGGATAAGTCATTTCTTTCAAGGCCCTACAACGACGCACATCGCGAAAAGATAGGTGCTGAAAATGGGTATTCTTGAACGCGAGAGGTATAAAGTGCCTGACTACCGTTCGACGTTCTCACCAACCGCCCGATTTGGCCCGGCATCCCAGGGTAGTGTTGAAGAGAGGGAAGAGAAACACCTTCCTGCTTCTCTAGTTTTCTTGCAAACCTTGTAATCCCATCTAAACTTAAATTGCCTTGAAGTTTTAACACAACTTTATTCCTAATTTGTCGAACACAAGGGTT
>JAZGGE010000320.1:0-7082 GCA_036480195.1 Methylococcales bacterium | reverse complement strand
CAGAGAACAACCAAAAAAGCCCTCAGAAATACTTCCCTTTTTCCTCGGCTGCCATAAGAAACCCCTGCTGATGAGGCGGAGGCGGCCGTTCGGCTTCAAAGGTCAGCTCGAGATGGCGGATGATCCTGTCGATGGTCTTAGTTTCTTCGATAAAAGAGATGATTCTCATCTGGCCACCACATGCGGGGCAACGTAGGGGATCCACTTCATAGACCTTGCGGATCATCTCTGCCCAACCTTTGGAAGGGAGATGCTATGCGCTTGTGGAAAAAGAGCTTGGATAGTAATATTCGACCTTATAAAGTTACTCAGCAATAAAAAACCGGCCTCCTAAAAAGGGCCGGTTTTTTATTATATTCTGAATCAGGATTACATTATCAATGCCTGTGTCTGGCTTTCTCCCATGCCACGAAATCTTCAGGAGGCTGTATAATCTCATCATCTGGTTTTTTGTGGAGATGCACAGCTTCATCCGGGCACCCGGTCACGCATAAGCCGCACCCTATACACTTCTTTTTTTCCACAACAGGAATATCTTCCTCATCTTCTGCTATTGCATTTACCTGGCACCGTTCAATACAGGCGCCGCACTGCGTACATTCCTCACGATCAATGGTGGCATAGTAATTTGCAGCAGCCACTGATTCCTCTATCCCCCACTCATTGATCCCCCTCAAAAGAGTGCAGCAGCACCCGCAGCAGTTACACAAATATCCCGCGCCTTTCATTACATTGCTGATGGTATGTACCAGTCCCAGTTCCTCACTCTTATCAAGAATTTCAAACACCTGTTCCTGTGAGATTTGTCCTTCCTTGGAATATTGACCGGGGATGTGGTCATGTAATGAAAAATAGAGGCAGTTGTTTAATGGAAAATCACATTCACGGCCAACTTCTTCCTTTACAGTACGGCAAACGCAGTCATAAACAAAAAATGTTTTTGCCTTACTCAGAATATTTTTAACTTCATCATAAGGAAGGATCCATTCTTTTTTGACTGAACCACGGGAAGGAATAACGCGCATGAGGGCAGGGCCCGGTTTCATGATATCCGCGGCTCCCCCATCAGCCATGTACGCCTCAAAAAGATGGATAAATTCGTGATCAAGTTCTTCTGCTTTTGTTTCCATAAGACCTACAAGAAAAGGAGGCAGCCTGAAACGCGGGTTTTCAGCATTAATGAGCTGATCCATATCATAGTCGATAGAAAACTCATAATGATCCAGCCATAAAAGGCTTTCCTCTGCCATTTTCAGCAGATGATCTCTTGTTTCCTCAAGCGGAAGCCCTGTGCGGTTTGCAATTTCTTCAGCGGTTTCCAGTTTTTCGCTCAGTTTTGAGGCAAGGGAAGCATCTTCAGGAGAAAATATCTTTTTCAGCATCCTGATTTCAACATTTGATGGTGTTCTAGTAAACCCATTGGGAAGTTTCCCAAGCGCGTCCGCCAGTTCTTCATAGACAGCATCATTTTGCATGCGTTGTATTCCTTTTTATCTGATAGATTTTCTACGTATCAGATTCATATAAATGAACACATATTGTTAATCACCGGGATACTCACTGAACAGCATCCCATTGCCTTCTGAATCAACAGTATAGATCTGGGTATAACCGGGTACATAGTCGATGCCGCTGACACTATTTATCGCCCAGATCACGGGAAAGTCTGCTCCCAGAGATTCCAGTATATCAAAGGCTTCCTGAGCTGATTCTACCCAGAAGCTGGCATAACCGCTGGTCTCGCCGGGACGGGGCATCCCGTCACGCTCCTGGTTTGTTCTAAAGATACCGAATACGCCATGATTCCCTATGATGTCCTCGTACCACCATCCAAACCAGGCGGAGTCAGAGTACGGATTCCCAAATAACATGGTGTCTGTGTAGAAATTTTTTGCAGCAGACAGGTTATCCACGGGATATCCCGTGTAGTCGATAGCCAGCGCCATGTCGGTAGAAATGTCGGCAATGCCGATGAACACATGGATAAGTTCCCATTCCTGTCCGTCTTTTTGCCATGATAAAACAGCGCTGGCCTGTTCGTTGAAAGCATGAACGCCTCGACCGGTGATGTCGAGTTCAAGAGTGACTATTGTGAAAGCACCCACAGACCGCAGATTCGGTGAACTGGCAACGAGGTCAATGTCAAGCCCGCTGGGTGTTGTATCAAAAATACGATTGTGACTACCATCTTCAAACATTGTTTTTAATGAAGCTTCCACTGAGTCAGACCTACGGCCCTGTACCCAGCTGTATGTATCCCACCAGACTCCGTCAGCAGACATGCGTGCTCCAATGCTTTCAGCATCAGCGCCTGCCCAGTCTGTGAACAGGGACTCGATTTCAGAGAACAGATCGGCTGGTATGCTGTTGTCGGGATTTTCAATTGTTAAACCCGGGGCATCTCCTGCAGGATCATGCTGGCTAACCCGCTGCATCCATACAAAAGGGTTGCCTACAGGATCCATTGCCACAAAATACGGATCAGGGCCCCAGTCAGTAAGAACCTCCGTGCCAATATCCACACCAAGGGATTCAAGGCGGGCCCGCTCCGCACTGATATCATCGGTTGTGTAGATTATGGCGTATCCGTTTGGAAGGCCATTTCTCCGCTTAACAAATCCAGCCAGCTTTCCGGTATCAAGGTGAAATCTCGGTCGGCCCAGGCGCCAGGTTGTCCGAAGAGAAGTGCTTATTTCAGGTTCACCTAAGAAATTCCCATAAAATGCCTTTGCCCGATCCATGTCTATTACCGGATAGACGTAGTCAAAAGAATGTCCGGTTGTTCCTTCCTCAAGATTAGTAACTCCCCAGGTATCGTGTTGTACTGCCAGTTTCCAGCCGCCATTACTTTTGGAAAAGGCCTGAAAAACACGTCCCCTCTCCTCACCATACCAGCGGGCGCCGAAAGTAAGATCAAGAGCATATGTTGCTATAGCGCCATTTCCGTCCACCCGGAGTTCGAAATCTTCAATAGTCAGATTGTTGGATATAATAGGAGCCACAGGCCTATCCCAACTTGTCCATTCAAACTCAATGTTTTCTATGATATTATCCAGCCCGACAGTCCATGTTCCCCACTGCTCACTGAATCGTACAAGATCAGGCTCAACGCGTTCTGAGAAAGTATCGGTATCCATCAGGACAAAATCCCGCCATACACCAGCAGCGATCTCCGCAATCTCTTTGAGGTCCTGCTCTGCTGCATTAGACCGCACAACAGTTTCTGGATCGAATTGAACCCTGCCCCACTTCTGCTGGTCTTCCTTAGATGCTTTACGATTGTTCCAAATGGCGCGTGTGGTTCCCTGCATCGCAAAAATATAGTTACCACCCGTAATTTCTAAAGTAACAGTGGCGTTTACCTTCTGGTTTGCTTCAATCGGTGTGAACACCACTTTTATGTCAGATTCATCTCCTGGCGCCAGAGTAATCTCAGACGCATCAGTAGTAAAAGATGCATCGCCGCTTAACTCAACGCTGTTAATGCTGATAGCCGCAGCAGTTTTATTGTAAAGGGTGAACGTGTGGGTTTCAGAACCGGTTTCAAGAGTCGGGCCAAATTCCGTGCCGTCGATCTGGCTTGGTGTTTCATCCCCGCTTGCGATAAGCCAGTCATTTCCACGGACTTCAATGGAAAGCGCCCCGCTGCCAGTAGTCTGATCGGTTTCATTCCCACCGCCACCGCTGCTGCAGCCGGCAAAGGTAATCAGGGTTATTATGATAAATAATAAATAAAAACATCGTACTCTTTTTTTTAGACCAGTCTTCACTGTAATTCCTCCAAACTGTAAACAATATGCAACTCTTTGACTTGCCCTGTCAACTACTAATTCCTCACAATACATCAATTACTTTATTGGCCATCCTGATACCGTTTAGATAACCGCCGTGACAACTGCCAAATTCAGTAGGCTCACCAGCCTCGCCTGCAAAAAAGAGTTTGTCAGCCTCAGGAACCCTCAACTCTTTTCGCAAGTGAAAATAACCCGGCCTGGCAGCCGAATAGCAGCCCAGGGTCCAGGGCAGGTGATCGTTGACGGGGTCGTCCAGCGACAGTACACCGGCCTCGATCAACTGCAGCAGTGCAGCCGCGATGAAAGTCTTCGAAATGCTGGGCAGCTGGTAAGGCGTATCGGCGGTAGCATCAATGTTCTCGCTGATGTTCGCTTGGCCCACAGCGCCCGTGAATACCGGCGTATCCTCCACCACGAGGGCATAACCGATCGAGGGTAGATTGTAATTGCTTCGAATCCCTTCAATTTGATTCTCCACCGCACCCCAGTCGATTTGGGCAGAGACCGGTGAGGCAAAAAGACTGAGCGCCAGTACAACGCACAAGTAGATGCATAGTTTTTTAAACTGACATTTCCCATTTAACCGCTTACAAAACATAATTCAATCCTTCCGACACCAACTGGCCTGCCCCTGTTTCTTGTACCAGTTGTTATGAGAGTATTCCACACTTATTCTCCTTGTCTTGAGGAAAGTGGAGCGGAGCCTTACTCAAGACATTTCACCGCAAACGCCGCCGGGGCCATATAAGCCAGGGTGCTGTGCGGGCGATAGTGATTATAACCCATCCGCCAGCGATCCACAACATCTCCTAAACAGGAGTAACGGACCAGTAATCCGATTGTAGGTCCTCCAATTGTTTCTACAGCTTTCATTTCCTGCAAGAAGGCGACCTTCACTTGACAGAACCTACACGGTACCTTATGTTCACTTCAAGCCCGGGCCGATTACAAAACGGCTGAGAGAGAAATTTTTCGAATACGCCCACAGCGGCCGCAAGTAGCGAATAACTGGTGTAAGTATCGCGAAAGAACAGGAATGTTCCTTGGGAGTGAACAAGGCACCAGCCCAACTACGGTCAATAAGGCGTCTCCTCCTCTATGAACAAAAAATGAAACAGGAGTAGCAAGATGGCAGTCAGGTGTAATTTTATAAGATTTTTTAAGGGTCCTGGCGGCTGTGGGGAAGTACTACGGATAGCTTTGCCTTTGGTTCTAAGCACCGGCGCACTTACCATCCAGATGTTTATTGACCGGGTTTTTTTAATGTGGTACGCAAGCGAGACAATGTCAGCAGCGATGCATAGTGGGCTCGTCAATTATACTATATTCAGTTTATTTCTGGGTACGGCAATGTATGTCAACACATTTGTTGCCCAGTATGATGGAGCAGGGGTACCCAAACGGGTCGGAGCTTCGGTTTGGCAGGGAATATATTTTTCCATAATAGCAGGGTTGCTAATGATTGCAATTGCCCCATTGGCTGAGACTGTGATGAATTGGTCGGGCCATGACCCGATTGTGCGAAAGCACGAAGTGATATACTTTCGAATTCTATGTTTCGGTGCAATGCCAGGACTTATTACTGCAACATTGGCATGTTTTTACACCGGTCGTGGCAAGACATGGACAGTAATGTGGGTGAATATTGCTTCAATAACGGTGAACATAGTGCTTGATTATGGATTGATATTTGGGAACTGGCATCTGCCAAGATGGGGCATTGCAGGGGCAGCGTGGGCAACTGTATTTGCAAGCGTGTTATCAACTGTAATCTATTTTATCCTGTTCTTACGGCAAAGGTCTCACAAAGATTATGCCACGCTTGGTGGTTGGCGGTTAGATAAGGAATTGTTCATTCGCCTAATGCGTTTTGGACTTCCCTGTGGTGTACAATTTATGTTGGATGTATTTGGTTTTGCCCTTTTCGTTACATTCATAGGCAGGATTAATCCACTTTCTTTGGTCGCTACATCCATGGCTTTTCAAATAAACAGCTTAGCCTTTATGCCAATGTTTGGTTTTAATATGGCCGTTAGTACGCTCGTTGGTCGGTCACTCGGCAAAGGCCGGCCGGACCTGGCCCAAAGGAGTACATGGTCGGCAGCTTGTGTTACAATGTGTTATATGACTATAATTGCAGCTGGATACTGGTTTATCCCTGATTTGTTTATGTATCCTTTTGCTTTACAGGCTAATCCTGCCGAATTTGCTTTGGTTAAACCAGTGGTTGTGAGATTGCTATGTTTTGTGGCGTTTTACTGTCTGTTTGACACAGGCAACCTTATATTTTCCGGAGCGTTAAAAGGAGCAGGTGATACTCGATTTGTTATGATTGTAACGGTTGTTCTTAACTGGCTGCTAATGGTCGTACCCAGCTATTTTGTTATCAAACTGACAAAAGAAACCACCGGTTTATACCTGGCTTGGTTGGCGCTAACGGTTTATGTCTGTACTTTGTCAATTGTGTTTTTGTTTCGATTCCTTTCAGGCAAATGGAAGAAGATGCGGGTTATCGAAGCTGTGCCACATGCTATACCACCTAATATGCCGCCCGTCCCAACAGTTGAGACCGAACTTACGGATAAATAAAGAAGACGTAGATGGTAAAAAAAGCTGATGTTAGAGTTGTATACAAGAAATAGTATTGAACATACGTTTGCCTTCCGGGAGGTATAATTATCATAAGAAGTTACAGTTGAGATGTTTATGATAAGCTAAGAATTTTTCCTATTCCGAAAATACAACCAAAAATACAACTGTTTTGTATTTAGCTCGCTACAAGACAAGTAGGTAGTCGCGCTTTCAGGCAGCTTAGCAAGAGGCCAGTGGGGTGTAATCGGCTCTCCTGTTCCCTTCGTTTTCAGGCTATTATTGAGGTGGGCCTAAATGGGGGAGTTTTGACGCCACTTTAGAATTTTCTGTACAAACCCGCTGTGGTCTTGTCAACGAAATTTGAGCGCAGATAGCAAATAGGGAGTTTGGGCCCCTCTTGCGTATCGGTGTCGTCAGAAATGACCGGTTTCGACCGGGTGGGTAGACGCGCATCTCAGGCCACCGACGCCTTCCGATTGCTGCCGAAACGACGCAGCACTCTCATGAAGATCGTAATGCTGATGACTCCGGTGCACAGCGGAAACGCGGCCATCAGCTCAAAGCCACTGCGCTCGACGATCATGCCCGCTACCGGGGATCCGGCCGCGTCACCCAACCACCAAAAGGCGTCGATGGCCACCGCCCAACGCCCGAGATCGTCAAGTCTGGCCATCAGCCCCAGCAAATAGGGGACGA
>JAZGGE010000319.1:0-4920 GCA_036480195.1 Methylococcales bacterium | reverse complement strand
AATAAAAAAGGTGGAAAAAAGCCTGGGTGTACAAATTTTCGAACGTACCAATAAAAGGGTAATGCCGACAGAGCTGGGTGAACAGATTATTGCTTCAGCTCGACGTATTCTCGATGAGGTCGAAGATATCAAAGCCCTGGCGAAAAATGCACAAGACCCGTTGGCTGGTAGTTTCAGATTAGGCGCCTTTCCGACGCTATCGACCTATATTTTCCCCAATTTGGTTCCGTTGATAAAACAGAAACTACCTCGAGTAAAGCTGATTCTGATAGAAGAAAAAACAGATCTATTGATTCAACAACTAAGACAAGGTGGCTGCGACGCGGTTCTGTTGGCGTTGCCTATACATGAAGACTTTGTGGAAGTCAGAGAGATGTTTGATGACGAGTTTAAATTGGCTGTAGCAGAGGATAACCCATTTGCGAACAGGAAAACGATTAAGCCCTCGGAATTGGCGCAGCAACAAATTTTGTTGTTGGATGAAGGCCATTGCCTGCGTGGACAGGCATTACAGGTTTGCCAGATAAATGGCGCAGAAGAACAGCAGGATGTGAGAGCCACCGGTCTGGAAACACTTAGACAAATGGTTAGAGCGGGTACTGGAATTACGTTTATGCCGCAAATTGCGATTCGTGAGCCAGACGAAGGAATTCGCTATATCCCTTTTGATGACCCGGTACCGAGTCGGAGCATTGGGCTAGTTTGGCGTAAAACCAGTGCGCGTACGGAATTGATAAGGCAACTGCTGGATTTGATTCGAACCAGTGTTAACGCTGATACAAAGTAGGCGCTATTGATTGTATCTATAGATATGATATAAACAATCGATTATACAAATCATCGTAGAGTCGCTAGACTCTATCCCAGCGCTGAACTTTCAACGTTGTAGGTGAATGAGGTGTACAACACCCTGTTTTAAAATGACCCAGTAATACAAAACGAAGGAGAGCTAATTATGGCAAACGAAGGTTACCATGAACCCATAGAAGAATTGTCTGGAGAAACGCGAGACATGCATCGAGCGATTACATCGTTGATGGAAGAGCTTGAGGCTGTTGATTGGTATAACCAGCGAGTGGATGCTTGCAAAGATAGCGAGTTAAAGGCCATTCTGGCCCACAACCGTGATGAGGAAAAAGAGCATGCGGCCATGGTGCTGGAATGGATCAGGAGAAAGGACCCGGCGCTGGATAAAGAGTTAAAAGACTATTTGTTCACAGATAAACCCATTGCCCATCAATAAGATGGAGTAACACTAAATGAAACCAGGAGAAATTTGATGTATTTGACTGTACCTAACGTTGTATTTAAAACACGTGTACGTGATGAAAGTATTGGTGGTGATAATCCCTTCCGTTGGCAGGATGTTAGCACTGACGATATTTTTAAAGACAAAACCATCGTAGTTTTGGCTTTGCCGGGTGCTTATACCCCTACGTGTTCCAGTACCCACTTGCCAGGATTCGATGGGAAATACCAGGAAATTATTGATCGAGGTGTTGATGAGGTGTATTGCTTGAGTGTGAACGATGCTTTTACCATGTTCCAGTGGAGCAAACATCTCGGTATCGAGAAAGTGAAAATGTTGCCGGATGGCAATGGAGATTTCACGCGGGCGATAGGTATGCTGGTCAAGAAAGAAAACCTCGGATTTGGCGATCGCTCATGGCGTTATTCAATGCTGGTGAAGGATAAAGAAATTGTCAAAATGTTCAGCGAACCTGGACGGATGGATAATTGCCCTGATGATCCCTTTACTACGAGTGATGCGGACACGATGCTTTCCTTTTTAGGTGGTTAGACGGAATAAAGTTATCAAGAATGCGTAGTATTTTTGTTCCTGACCGGACTGTCTCAAGGGGTGCATAGTTATTCTACGTAACGATTGAGATCGTTTGGTCAGGGACAAAAAGGTAAGCAAGGTTGGCAACTTTATTTCGTCAGACTACCTTAATGCAACGCTAAATTCTTGCCCTACCTGGTGGCTTGTACATCGCCGGGTATGGCAGAGACCCAAATTCAGAATCCCTGATCTCACGGAAAATGTTTTGATACCTTCGTAAGGAGGGGCTTTAGCCGCGATCTCGGCCAAGATCGCGGCTAAAGCCCCTCCTACGAAGAGAAGTCGTTATTTTAGGCTCGGAACAAAAATTCCATGAGTTTCTATAACCTTTTGATTCACAGTGATGAGGTCAGGTAGTCTGAAATTACAAAATCGATCAGCGAGATATCAAATGTCCTCTTACGACTACGATTTATTTGTCATTGGCGCCGGTTCCGGTGGTGTTCGCGCGGCCCGTATGGCAGCCAAACAAGGTGCGCGGGTAGCCGTTGCAGAAGACCAGTATCTGGGGGGTACCTGCGTCAACGTCGGATGTGTTCCGAAGAAACTGTTTGTCTACGCATCTCAGTTCCAAGAAGAGTTTTTAGCCGCTCAAGGGTTCGGTTGGAATATAGATAAGCCATCATTCGATTGGTCTCGACTTATGGTAAACAAGAACCAGGAAATAGAGCGCTTGCAAGGTGTTTACGATCATCTGCTGGATAGTTCCGGTGTGACTCTGATTAATGGCAAAGCAAGTTTTATTGATCCGCATACGATTCGTGTAGGCGATAAACAATACCGCTGTGAGCATATTTTGGTTGCGACGGGTGGATGGCCCTCTGTTCCTGATATTCCCGGCAAGGAATACTCTGTTACTTCTAATGAAATGTTTGCTTTAGATAGCTTGCCTGAGCGAATTCTCATTGTGGGTGGGGGATATATTGCCGTGGAATTTGCAGGCATATTACGTGGCTTAGGCGTCAAAACGACGCTTTGTTACCGCGGCTCAAAATTATTGCGAGGATTTGATGATGATGTCAGAGATTTCGTTGCCCAGGAAATGGGTAAAAAGGGGATAATGATCCTATTTGATACCGAGGTAGTAGCAATAGCACAGCGGGGTGATTGTTTTGCCGCACGATTTGATACGGGTACTGAGGTCGAAACCGATCTGGTCTTGCATGCGACCGGTCGAGTACCCAATACGGCGGAGTTAGGACTTGAAACAGTTGGAGTCGAATTGGATTCCAATGGTGCCATCAAGATCAATCAGGACTATCAAACCAATGTCCCTTCGATTTATGCGCTAGGCGATGTAACCCATCGACTCAACCTGACGCCAGTTGCTACAGCAGAGGCAATGGCGCTTGTCAATAAAATGTTTACTAATCAGCCCAAAGCGGTTGATTATGACAATATTCCTACGGCAGTCTTTAGTCAGCCTAATATCGGAACGGTTGGGTTGACCGAATCTGAAGCAAGATCAAGACATGATGATATCGAAATCTATAAATCCATTTTCAAACCGATGAAACACAGTCTCTCCGGGATTGATGAAAAAATATTAATGAAAATGATTGTCCGTCGTAGTACTGATAAGGTCATTGGTATTCATATGGTTGGCTCTGATGCTGGAGAAATAATTCAGGGTATGGCTGTAGCGATACGGGCAGGGGCAACAAAAGCGATCTTTGATTCAACAATTGGCATTCATCCAACTGCTGCTGAGGAGTTTGTCACCATGCGTGACCCAGTTGGTTAATTGCAGAATTCATGAGGTTCTCTATTCTCGGACAGCTTCCTAGCCAAGTAGCTCTTCCATTTATGATAGAATCCCACCCTTTGTTTGCATTTGACTGTTGAAAATTATCCTATGCAAGAACTTAATCCCATTACGAATAAAATAAAAGATCTCAAGGGCCGAAGTGATGCCCTGCGGGGGTATCTTTGACTACGAAACTAAAAGTGAACGGTTAACCGAGGTTCTACGGGAACTGGAAAATCCGAAAGTCTGGGAGGATCCGGAAATGGCTCAAGCCCTTGGACGGGAACGGGGGCTGTTGGAAGTGATTGTTGAGACCATCAGTGAGCTTGATCAGACTCTTGAGGATGCTAGCGAATTGCTTGAAATGGCTGTAGAAGAAGATGATGAAGAAACCGTCGAAACCATCATTGTAGATTTGCAAAACATGGATAGTCGGGTTGCTGATCTGGAGTTTCGGCGGATGTTTTCCGGTGAGATGGATGCCAATAACGCATTCGTAGATATTCAGTCAGGCTCGGGGGGAACCGAAGCCCAGGACTGGGCGGAAATGTTGTTGCGGATGTATCTGCGATGGGGAGAGAGGAAAGGGTTTAAAACTGAGCTTATTGAGGCGTCGCCAGGCGATGTTGCCGGGATCAAAAGTGCGACCATCAAGTACGAAGGGGATTATGCCTTTGGATGGTTACGAACAGAAACCGGTGTACACCGGCTGGTACGAAAATCTCCTTTCGACTCAGGCAGTCGCAGACACACCTCGTTTGCTGCGGTATTTTGTTCGCCGGAAGTCGCTGATGACATTGATATCGAGATTAATCCTGCGGATTTACGCATTGATGTCTATAGAGCGAGCGGGGCAGGGGGGCAACATGTTAACCGAACTGAATCGGCAGTACGAATTACCCATAACCCCAGTGGAATTGTGGTGCAGTGCCAGAATGATCGATCCCAACATAAGAATAAAGCGACAGCAATGAAACAGCTCAAAGCCAAACTATACGAAATGGAGATGCTAAAGCGTAGTGCCGAGCAACAGGAGTTGGAGCAAACCAAGGCGGATATCGGTTGGGGAAGCCAGATTAGATCCTATGTCCTGGATCAGTCACGGATCAAGGACTTGCGCACTGGCGTTGAAACAGGCAATACACAAGCGGTGTTGGATGGCGATTTGGATCAATTTATTGAAGCGAGTTTGAAAGGTGGCCTCTAGGAGGCTGTCCGAGAATAGAGAACCTACTGCGGAAAAGCCCATTTTGGCCAGATTGTCCGATTATTTTCGTTAAATAGCCCACTATTCGCCTCAAATGATCGAAAAATCTGACTCAAAATGGGT
>JAZGGE010000318.1:0-2451 GCA_036480195.1 Methylococcales bacterium | reverse complement strand
TGGCGCATCACAAGTGAGGATCATACAATCGAGCAAAATGAATTGGTGGTTTGTTTTTCCACCGATTTCATTTCTGTTAACACCTGTTTCAACTAACGTGGCAGGCGATGCCATTCGGTGAATAAATACAACTGCGTTGAGTTACGGTGTAGGTATTGAGTATTTTTACAGCCAAACAAACCTTGGTTGTTTGAATGCAATCGCGATAAACGTGTAGACAGATTTATGGGGATTCTTCCATGCAGAAAAAAAACGGAACCTACAAAGATCTTCTGATTACCATCGGTCCTGCGCTGCTGATTACGATCATTGCATTTTGGGTCGCATCAAAATTCATTAAACCCGCGCCTCCAAACAAGATTATTATTACAACGGGGCGTGAAGATGGAGCCTATTTCAAGTATGCAAAACAGTATCAGGCTATTCTGGCACGTAACGATATTGCCGTGAAAATTCTTCCATCCGTTGGTTCCGCTGAAAATATCAAACGTATGGATGAGAATAGTGCAGATATTGCCTTTGTCCAAGGAGGAACCAGTGTCGTTGACAATGGTACTGAATTGACAACGCTGGGTAGCTTGTATTACGAACCGCTTTGGTTTTTTTATCGGAAAAAAGAGACATTAAATCAGTTAACAGAGTTTAAAAACAAAAAAATTGCTATTGATGTTGAAGGCAGTGGTACACGGACTGTTGCGATGCAGTTGATAGGTGATAATCAGATGGATTCCACTGTTCAAACCTTACCTTTAGGGGGCATGGCTGCTGGCCAGTCGTTGCTTGATGGCCAGGTCGATGCTGCCATCATGATTACTTCCCCGGCTGCTGAAGTGGTACAGCAACTACTAAATAATGATAAAATCGCACTGATGGATTTTGAACGAGCCGACGCCTATACTCGATTGCATCGCTATTTATCCAAAATTTCATTACCTGAGGGTATTATCGATCTGGCTAAGAATATTCCATCAAAGGAAACAACACTGATCGCACCGACAGTCAACTTGGTGGCACGAAATGACCTGCATCCGGCTCTGGTTTATCTGTTATTGCAGGCAGCAAGCGAAATTCACGGCCATGCCCAGTTATTTGAATCTGAGGATGAATTCCCTTCCCCCAATTACAACGAGTTTCCACTCAATGAGGTTGCCAGTCGCTATTACAAATCCGGGGCGCCGTTTTTACAACGATATCTGCCCTTCTGGATGGCGACCTTTATCGATCAGATGAAGGTAATGTTATTACCCTTGCTTGCGCTGTTGCTGCCTTTATCAAAGATTATCCCACCCGTTTTGCGTTGGCGAACGCGTTCCAGAATATATCGCTGGTATGAGCAACTGAAAGTGATAGATCAGAAATCCTATGAAGAAAATAGTGCTGACGATATTAAAAAGCTAGTAGCTGAATTGGATGAAATTGAAACCGAAGTGCACAAGGTCGATATTCCTTTATCGTACGAGGATCAGCATTATAATTTGAGATTACATCTCAATTTGGTGCGCAACAATCTGATCCAATCTGCTGTAACGGTTCAGACGTAGGGTTAGACGAATTGATTGATAGTTCCCACGCAAGAGCATCACCGCCATTAAGTTGAGAGAGATGTTCTACGTAGAATCGAAAATAATTGACAGGATTAACAAGATTACTCAGGATTTACAGGTCTTTGCACTTTTTCGAAAAACCGAACCAGCCATTTTGTATACTGCTACACGTGTAATTTTCGTTCAGATGCGATCCGCTGAATCCAAAACTATTAAGTAATCCTGTAAATCGTGAGAAATCTTGTTAATCCTGTCGTTTTTTTAAATTCCCAGGTGCAATCATCAGGCTATTCCTTAACTTCATGGCAGTGACGCGGAGCATGGCAACGATAAACAATAAGAAAGCAGAGACTATGAAATATAAAAAACCACTATTGATCATTGCGGGCCTGATTTCTTTTTATGCCATTCTTGGTTTTTTTGTCATTCCCTGGGTTATAAAAGCCAAGTTACCGGAGATCATTGAAGAGCAGACGGGTAAAATCGGTTCGATTACTGAAGCCCGGTTCAATCCTTTTACGTTAACGTTAAGTCTGAAAGGATTTGAAATGAAAGAGCCAAATGATGAGAAAATCATTGGTTTAGGTGAATTATTCATCAATTACGGAGTGGTTAATTCTTTCGCTAAATTAGCGGTTGCAGTCGATGGAGTTCGTCTCACTGAACCGTATGCCAATATTAAAATTCGTAAAGATGGTTCACTGAATCTGGCCGATCTCGCAAAACCCGGGCCACCCGAGGAAGAGCCAGAAGAATCGGAAGAATCAGATGAACCTTTCCCGGTTTGGGTCAAAGATATCAAAATCGAAACGGGAGAAATCGATTTTGCGGATTTATCCCTTGATAGTCCTTTTAAAACCGAAATAACCCCACTCAATCTCCACGTCCAAAACCTGACAACAAAAGT
>JAZGGE010000317.1:0-5789 GCA_036480195.1 Methylococcales bacterium | reverse complement strand
GTTTTTCTCTGATGCCTGCCATAGCAGTAATCGCCAATGCCCAACCAAACCCGCTACCCACGCCATAGACGACGCTTTCATTGAAAGTATAGTCACGTTCGATCATAAATAGGCTACCTCCCAAGATGGCGCAGTTAACGGTTATTAGGGGTAAAAATATACCCAATGCACTATATAGGGCAGGAAAAAACTTATCTAATGTCATCTCCAAAACTTGCACCAGCGCTGCAATCACTCCGATACAGGTCAACAAGGCCAAAAAGCTCAGATCTACATCACCCGCTCCCAGCCAACCTAGCGCACCTTCTTCCAACAGATACTTGTATATCAAATTGTTAGCCGGCACGGTAAGGGTTTGCACAACCATAACGGCAACACCCAGGCCGATAGCCGTTGATATTTTCTTAGAAACAGCCAGAAACGTACACATACCTAAAAAAAAGGCAAGCGCAAGGTTTTCAATAAAAACCGCTTTAACAAATAAACTGAGATAACCTTCCATTAGTGTACCTCCACGCCATGAGCCTGAACAATTTTATAATCAGGTTGTTCAAGCTGCGCAGGTTTCCATGAACGGAAAGCCCAAATGATTAATCCAATCAGGAAAAAGGCACTCGGTGGTAACAGCAATAACCCATTGGGTTCATACCAACCGCCATCTTTGACCAACGGTAGAATTTCTATACCTAAAAGTTTACCAGCACCGAACAACTCCCTTACGATAGCAATCATGATGAGAATTAAGCTATAACCCAAACCATTTCCAATCCCATCCCAAAAACTGGCCAGTGGCGGATTTTTCATGGCATAGGCTTCCGCCCGCCCCATGACAATACAGTTTGTGATGATAAGGCCCACAAAAACGGACAACTGCTTACTTATCTCGTAGGCGAATGCCTTTAGGATTTGATCGACGACAATAACGAGGGACGCGATAATTGTCATCTGCACGATAATTCGAATGCTTGACGGAATGTGATTCCGGATCATGCTAATCAGTAGACTGGAAAAGGCGACGACCGCGGTAAGCGCAAGAGACATGATTAAAGACGTCGACAGTTGGGATGTCACAGCCAACGCCGAGCAAATACCTAATACCTGCAAAGTAATAGGATTGTTGTCGACTAACGGATCAAGGATTACTTTTCTTGTTTCTATACTCATGTGTTTAGCCCTCGTTAGACTTGATTTTTTCAAGATACGGCGAAAACCCCTGGCTACTCATCCAGTATCTCACCAAGTTGGTGACACCAACACTGGTCAAGGTTGCCCCGGCTAACCCATCCACTTGATTTACGGCCTCATCTCTACTGGTATCAACAGTTCCTTTAATTAAGCCAAGGACAGGTTCCCCATTCTCATTATAGACTTCTTTCCCCTTCCATAAGGCGCGCCAGTTAGGGTTAACGATTTCACCTCCAAGCCCCGGCGTTTCTGCCTGGTCATAGAAATTGATCCCAATAACCGTCTGCCCGTCCCCTTCCACCGCGAGAAAACCATACATGGTTGACCAAAGTCCATAACCGTGAACCGGCAATATTACCGCATTGATTTCATCACCTTCCTTCAACAAGTAGACCTTCGCGTAATTTGCTCTTGTTTTAATCTTGGCCAGGTCATCCGCCCTATCAATCATAACGTGCTGGTCAGGTGCTTTCGCAGCTTTTCGTTGATCGTAGGCCGCTACATCAATATCATCTATATAATCACCAGTTGCCAGATCAACAATTTTAGTTTCGAATTGTTGGAATGCCTCGTCTATTTCATCAGAAGTCGCGCCGTCTTCCAGTAAATCCACCACACTAAGAATATTCCGTTTCATATCCAGTTCTTTGTTCGCCACTTGCAACGGTTTTAAAGCGACCGCTGAAACTGAGACGAAAACAGCGCCGACAAGACATATCGCAACAGCGATAGCAATCGTTTTCTCTATACTATCGTTAGGTAATTTTAGAACTTTATCTGCATAGGCCTTTGCCTTTACGACAAAGGCATTATTTTCATTTAGCATAACGTTTTCCCCTCCGTCTAATGTTAGCCTGGACGACAAAATAATCAATCAGAGGAGCAAACATATTCGCAAACAAAATGGATAACATCATTCCCTCCGGGAACGCCGGGTTAACCACCCGGATTAAAACCACCATCACTCCGATTAAAGCGCCAAACACCCATCGCCCGGTATCGGTCATCGCAGCACTAACAGGATCCGTTGCCATAAAAACCATGCCGAAGGCAAATCCACCCAAAGTCAAATGCCAGTACCAAGGTAAACCAAACATCGGGTTAGTGTCGCTGCCTACGCCGTTAAACAGCACAGTTGTCACTACCATACCGAGAAAAACCCCTCCCATAATTCGGTAGGATGCTACCCGGGTATAGAGTAAGAAAGCAGCACCCAGTAAACAAGCCAATGTAGATGTCTCTCCCATTGAACCCTGAATCGTTCCAAAGAAAGTCTGCATCCAATTGATTCCTGAGCCTGTAATGGCTTCGACACCACCACTGGCGGCAAGACTCAGCGCGGTCGCACCACTAAATCCGTCTACAGCTGTCCATACAGAATCACCACTCATCGCAGCTGGATAGGAAAAAAACAAAAATGCTCGCCCCGTCAACGCAGGATTGAGAAAATTCTTCCCGGTGCCACCGAAAACTTCCTTACCCAGTACGATTCCAAAAGAGATTCCCAGAGCAACCTGCCAAAGGGGAACCGTTGGCGGTAAAATCAAACTGTACAGCATGGAGGAGACAAGAAAACCCTCATTAATTTCATGCTTACGGACTAACGCAAAAAGCACTTCCCAAACACCACCTACCGCTAATGTAACGATATAAACAGGAAAATAGTAAAGTGCGCCATGAATCATGCAGGAAAACGGATTGCTTGAACTATATCCAAACCAATCCATTATTATTCCCCGCCACCCTGGCGCCGACTCAACACCCAATTTAGCCATGGCTAAATGAGCCTGATATCCGGTGTTGTACCACGCCATGAGGATACAAAAGAACGTAGCAATCACCACATAAGTCATAGTGCGCTTTAAATCCAGCGCATCACGAGCGTGGGTAGCACCACGGGTTACATCCGGTGGTGTATAGATGAATGTATCGACCATTTCATACAAGCCAAAATACTTTTCGAATTTTCCACCCTTTGCGAAATGCGGGTGCAGATCATCCAGAAAACGTCGCAAACCTGACATTATCCCTCCTTCTCTATTTGAGTTAAATTTGTTCTAAGTACAGGGCCGAAGTCATGTTTACCCGGATCTACAAAAGTGCACAAAGACAAATCCTCCTCATCTAACTCCAAGCAGCCCAATTGCTGCGCCGCATCAGTATCCTGAACTACCAACGCCTTTAATAGTGGGGTAGGCAAGATATCCATAGGCAATACGGATTCATAAGCACCAATGGGAACAATCGCCCTGGGACTCCCTTGTTTTGAAGTGGTCAATGGGTAGCGGCGACCGGTTTTCTTTTCTTTACTGGAAAGAAAAACGTTGAGAAGTGAAAACTTATTGGTACCTTTCGGTTCAATCCATCCAAACAGTTCCCTTTCCCGGCCTTCAGCCAAGACGGTGATTTGGTTGTGATAACGGCCAAGGTATTCAGCCCAGGCTATCGCATGATGACCATGCAGAAGCGAACCCGCAATAACCCGACACTCAGATTCTTTTAATTCTCCGTTAACCAAATCCTCCGTATTCGCCCCGATGCGTGTCTTAATCAAACGGGGTTTCAATACATGAGGGCCAGCCAGCGAAACAACCCTTTCAACGCTTAAATGGCCCGTTGTAAATAGTGAACCAATCGCCATTACGGTCTGGTATCCCAAATACCATACTGATTTTGAACCGCTAACTGGATCTAAAAAATGAATATGGGTTCCCACTAACCCGGCGGGATGTGGCCCTTCGAATTCTGCTTCAACAACATCTCCAGTCCCCGTTGTAGGAATATTCGCCCCAAGTGCCTTACAAACGAAGGTCTTCCCTTCAGTGAGCTTGGAAATAACAGTCAAGCCGTTTACGAAATCTTTCGACCGCTGCTTAATAATAATTTCTGGATTGGGCGCTAAAGGTCGGGTATCAATTGCGGTGACAAAAATAGAATGTGGGCTCTGTTCCGGTGATGGCGTTTTGCAATAAGGTCGGCTACGCAGCGCTGTCCACAAACCCGACGCGAGCAAATTTTCTTTTACTTGCTCAACCTTGAGCCCTGAGAGCTCCGACTCTTTATATGATTTGAAGTTGACTTTTTCATCTCCCTCGAGTTCTATAACAACGCTATTTAGAACCCGTCGCGCCCCACGATTAATTGACTTAACGCGACCGCTACCAGGAGAAGTGAAATTCACCCCTGGATTCTTTTTATCGGAAAAAAGAGCTTGCCCCAACTTAACCCGATCACCTTCTTTTACAAGCATCGTGGGCTTCATCCCTATATAGTCTTTTCCCATCAGAGCAACGGTTTTAACAACGCCCTCGCTCTTACTTGCGTCTATGACCTGTTGGGGCTCCCCTGTAACAGGTATATCCAAACCTTTCTTTGTTTTTATTAACATTACAATCCACGCCCTGTGTTATTAGAATATGACTTAACACCAGTACCCTCGGAGCACACCGACCCGAATGATAAGGCAGAATTTCCAGGAATACCCTAACGTATAAGACCAAGCTTAATACAGATGTAACGGCGCTAAATAATCTACAACCTGGAACAAGAATACTGACGAACTTAACATGATATTAGACCATAAAAAAAACTGTTAAGCCAATTACTACGCCATCTTCTCTACACTCCTATCAAGTTCTATATTCCGCATTAATCCGCACATAATCATAGGAAAGATCACAGGTTAAAACAGTTTGGATCGCATCTCCTCTTCCTAACATGATCCGAACTGTAATTTCATCCCGAATCATGACGGTTTGCCCGGCGGATTCGCTATAGCCCTGAGCTTTTTCACCGCTCGCGACAATACAAACCTCATCTAACCATACCGAAACTTTATGAATATCAAGACTTTCTATTTCAGCCCGACCTATGACGGCCAAAACTCGACCCCAGTTAGGATCGCTTGCGAAAAACGCAGTTTTTACCAAGGGTGAGTGCGCTACTGTTTTCGCTAGCAGCCTCGCCTCGTTATTGGTTGCCGCACTTTCCACAGAAATTCTGATTAACTTGGTCGCTCCTTCACCATCACGAACGATCGCTTCTGCCAATGATTGACACACCTCAGTTAGAGCGCTAGTAAAATCCACGTACTCCGGGCCATCAATTCTGATTTCTTCATTATCGGCACATCCAGTCGCCATCAAGACACAAGCATCATTCGTCGATGTATCACCATCAATTGTTATGCAGTTAAACGAATTCTCTACCGCTTTGCCCAGGCAATGACCCATGGCAGTCGGATTAACTGCAGCGTCAGTCGCAATAAAAGCAAGCATTGTTGCCATATTAGGTTGAATCATTCCTGCACCTTTCGCAATCCCGCCAATAGTGATGTTTTTCCCACCGAGCTGGATTGTCTTTGATGCACCTTTCGGTCGAGTATCCGTAGTCATTATGGCAGCAGCAGCTTTTTCCCATCCCTTTTCATCGAGATTTACCACTGCATCCTGGAGGGCTATTTGAATTTTTTCGACAGGTAACGTCTCACCAATTACGCCAGTTGAAAATGGCATCACTTGCTGATCTTGACCGCCAACGAGATCTGCCACATCACGGCAACATTGCTGAGCATCCACTAGCCCTTGTCGACCAGTACCAGCATT
>JAZGGE010000316.1:0-3676 GCA_036480195.1 Methylococcales bacterium | reverse complement strand
GCGTTGCCCACGCCATCAGCCGGGCCATTAAAACAACTGCTGCGTTGGAACAAGCCGTAGCTCAACACCCGGTAAGCGAGATGACATTCAATAGAAACAACAAGCTAGCAAAGCAATTACATATGGTTGCCCGTCTAATTGAAGCCAGAGAACAACTCGAAATGGAGCGACAAGTGTTTTTCGTTCATATGGGAGGCTGGGACACCCACAGCAACCAAAACGGGACGTTACCGGCATTGCTCACTGAATTAAACGAAGCACTGGCAAGTTTTCAAGGTGCCATTGCCGGTATGGGGCATACTGATTCAGTAACCACTTTTACTGCCTCTGACTTTGGCCGTACCTTGACCAATAATGGTGACGGTACTGACCATGGCTGGGGAGGGCATCAATTTGTATTCGGTGGTGCGGTACAGGGTGGAGAGATTTATGGACAAATACCGAGCTATCAACCCGGTGGGCCTGATGATATCAGCAGATTTGGTGTTAACGCCGCGGGACGAATCATACCTACCACTTCAGTATCCCAATATGGTGCAACATTGGCAAAGTGGATGGGGGTTACCGATAGTCAAATATCCACTATCTTCCCGAATCTAAGAAATTTTAGTGACAGGGATCTGGGTTTTATGAAGCCTTGACCCGCAGATTTCAGATTTCTTCGAAAAATCTCATTATTGCAGCAATAATAAACAGAATAAATCATATAACACTTACCCGTTACTAACGAGGAGTAGATGAAAAATGCGGACTATTAATCCACTTAGGAAACTAAAATCAATAAAGCGAGGCCAACTACTGTTTTCGATAAGACATGTGCTAATTCTATTGTTGCTGGCATCATTTCATATAACCGCAAATACCGCAAATACCGCAGATCAAGATGACGATGGCATAGAAGATTCCGAGGACAACTGCATTGAAGTCACTAACCCAGCACAGCGGGACAGCAATGAGGATGGATACGGCAATCGTTGTGATGCCGATCTGGATGGTAATCTGGTTGTTAATTCAGCGGATTTTATCTTGCTGAGAAATCGCATGTATAGTGATGATCCCGATGCTGATTTAAATGGAGACGGAATGGTTAATCTGGCAGACTATATTTTGCTTCGAGATCAATTGAACCAACTACCCGGACCTTCAGGTACAGTTTCTGAGCCAGTAGTTAACGAAAACATCAATTTTAATCAACAGCAGCGACTCATTGCTGATCAGTTTATTAGTATTTTCGAAAATGGAACACCGGAGATCCAATACGATTATGCTGAAAATATTGGTGACGGTAGGGGCATTACTGCGGGTAGAGCAGGATTTACATCAGCAACAGGTGATATGTTAATCGTAATAGAAAAATATTCCGAAATAAAACCTGGTAATTCATTAGCCATCTATATTGAGGAACTGAAATACCTAGAAGAATTAAGATATGAGGTTGGAGATAGACAAGGAAGTGCTTCTACTGAAAACCTCGATGGGCTTATCGAAGCATGGGAAGAAAACTCTCAACGCGAGACTTTTAGAAATGTTCAGGATGCAGTAGTGAGTGAACTCTATTTACAGCCCGCACGTAAAAAAGCAAAAAAGATCGGAGCTCGATTGCCTTTAACACTTCTAAGCTTGTATGACACAAATATAATGCACGGCGAAAGCGGTTTAAATGAAATTATTAAAGAAGCTACCCGAAGGACAAATAATCTGTTACCCAAGGGTGGTGCAAATGAAATTAGTTGGTTAAAAAACTTCAATAAATATCGAAAGAAAGTGATGCTTGCAGACGATACTTGGAAAGATGCGGTAGCACGAGTTACAGAATTACAAGATTTAATCAAAGCACAAAATTATCAATTAAAAAAGTTCAAAATGGTTATAAAGGCTTATGATGATGAAACCCACAATCTTCCTGTAAATTCGAACAACAACAGCAGCACACACTGATTTGGATGGGTGCTGAAAATTAATGTATGGAGAATATACCTTTCACGTTTAAGAATACCCGTTTTGAGTGGGTAGATTGTTGTGGAGGCCTAGAAGTGCCGGAAGAGTTATCTCTTTCAAGCTTCTACAACGACGCCCTTCACAAAAAGATGCGCGCTGAAAATGGGTATTCTTGATCGCGGAAGGTAAGAATACCTGGATCCATGAGTCCATGACGGCACAGAGCACAAACTCTTGATCCCACAGCGGTTCAAAATATGCCCGCTTAACCGATGGGTGAAACTAAGATATTTTGATTCCGCTTGTGAAACCAATATCTTGCACTCTGTATCCGTCTTGGACTCACGGATCCAGGTATTACCCATTAAGATTGACAAAGCGGCAAAAGGATATAAGAGAAGGGGGCTTCATCGATTAGATTTAGTAGGCCTCCATGCTAACAACTCTACGTTTACTACCCCACCGACCTGGTTTTGAATGGAAAACACCGGCACACAATGTACCGCACTGATTACAACGGCTGTCATCAGTTAGATTCCAGTCAGACAACTGATACCAGTCACGGCCTATGAGTAGTTGCCCACATTGGTGACAATAAGTATTTTCATGGGGCTTATCATGGACATTTCCTACATACGCATATCGAACACCGTTCTTCAGTGCAATTTGCCTCGCTTTTCTTAATGTTTCCGGTGGTGTTGATGTCTTATCAAGCATCTTCCAATCTGGATGAAAGGCGGAAAAATGCATGGGAACATTCGGCCCCAAATTCTCGACGACCCATTCGGTCATTTCTTCCAATTCGTGGTCAGAATCATTTTCACCGGGGATTAATAGGGTTGTTGTTTCCAACCAGACATTGGTTTCTTGTTTGATGTACTTTAAAGTTTCGAGCACCGTTTCTAAATGACTACCTGTAATTTTGCGATAGAAGCGTTCAGTAAAGGCTTTCAGGTCAATATTTACCGCATCCATTACTGCATAAAATTCTTTTCGCGGTTCCCGGCAAACATATCCGGCAGAAACGGCGACTGATTTTATGCCACGCTCTCGACACGCTATTGCCGTATCGATGGCATATTCGTGAAAAATTACGGGATCGTTATAGGTGTAGGCGACACTCGTACAGCCTGCGTCTTCAGCTGCCCTGGCAATCGCTTCCGGGTCGGCACTAGCCATTAGCGTATCCATCTCCCTGGATTTGCTGATATCCCAGTTTTGACAGAATTTACAGGCCAGATTACACCCCGCTGTACCAAACGAAAATACTGGTGTTCCAGGAAGAAAATGGTTCAGTGGTTTCTTTTCTATGGGGTCGATTGCAAAACCACTCGAACGCCCATAACTGGTTAGTACAATTTGATTGTTCTGGTTGGCGCGGACAAAACATAATCCCCGCTGCCCTTCATGGAGTTTGCAGAACCGTGGGCAGAGCGTACACTCAATTCGGCCATCATCCAGTATTTTCCAATACTTTGTTGTTACATCACTTTCGGAAAGAATCTTACTCATTCCATCCTCTTTGACAGGCGACAATATCCGCAAAAATGGGCTCGGTCAGGGGTGTACTTGGGGAACGCTTAACGCGTTCTCTCAATCTTAACTTTACCATGAAGAACACGAAGAAGTAAGGAGCTTCATGTTCTTCATGGTGATATTAATCTAATATTTTGTAATACAGTAGCCACTTTAAGCTAAACGACTTTCAGTCATTGTTTAGAGCAACCTATGGACTTTC
>JAZGGE010000315.1:0-3425 GCA_036480195.1 Methylococcales bacterium | reverse complement strand
GTATAGGATAGAGTGACGGTGCTATATTCTTCCGGCAAGTCAGGATCGATAACGAAGCGAACTGGCATTTTCTTTTCTTCTCCCGCCTCAAAAGTCTGCCGCGAGAAACAAAAACATTCGACTTTCTTCAGGTAATTCACCGCAAGACCAGGCGACAAGCTAGGAATAGCTTGTGCGATAATTTTATTAGCTTTAGTATTTTTTGCAAAGAAATTAACGGTATAAAATTGACCTGGGTGTACCCCCATCGTCGTCTTTTCGGCGCGAAACTCCATCGGAGTATTTTCATTCAATGAGGTAACAAACTCGACCTTGATTTCTCTGTCATAATCGATCGCATACTGGATAGCGGCAACGGCCTGATTCTCAACTTTCCCATTGAGACCCGTTACATCACAAAAAAGCGAATATAGCGGCACCAGCGCAAACCCAAATCCGAACATACCAATAACGATCAAAAACAAACGGACGACAAGTGTCTTATTTGCCTGCTTGCGATTTATATTATTCATAAAAGCAAAATAAGTTTAGATTTTTAAACATAGATTATTAGAATATCAGATTTTACTTAACTAATAAACGAACCTGATATCTTGGACTTTTTGTGCCCTGAATAGCGATAGCCATTTAATCTATACTTCTCGCGCCCAAGATTACCCATTTTCAACGCGCGTCTTTTCGCGAAGAGCGTAATTGTAGAACCTTGGAAGAGATGGCTCTTCCTGCGGTTCTACGTCTTGCCCGTCACAAAACTCTACCCACTCGAAACGAGTATTCTTGAACGCGAAAGGTCTAGCTTCCAAAAACGGTGAGTGGGATCTAAGTTTCGCGTATTAGATAGAATACCCGTATACAGTGTTAAGTTGTTGTGACAATATTAGTTCACGTTATCTTTATCAAAAACTCGATCATTCTCTTGGTTCTTAATACTCTGCCTACCCACACGGGTATGATCTTCTAACTGCCGTCTAGCTGCATTAAATGCATCGCGGATAACTACGTATACATCTTCATGAGCATGGTTTTCATGATGCTCTCTGCTAACTACGATTTCCTTTTTAGGAACTTTCAATTCAATCCGTACGTGATACAAATTACCTTGATGCTTGTGATGGTGTTCTGAATCCACAACAACCTTGCACGCAATAATCTTGTCGTAGGTCTGCTCCAATTTCTCCACTTTTTCCCTAATATTCTGCTCCACAGCCTCAGACGGAGGAAGCCCTCGAAACGTTACCTGTAGTGGCATTTGCATAGTTTCTCCTATAGTTTGCTCTCATTCAAATTAATTTTACCCCAACACATTTCAACTCCGCATCACATTCCCAGAAATAACTCTAAAAATAGGAACTTGATACGGACATACATTTTCCTTCCAATTTTAGTTAAAGCGCATAACTTTTCGCCTAAAACGATAAAACTTTCGGTTCGAAAGTGCTTCTCCTGATCTTTGATTGCTATTCCCGGACGGCCTTTCAGCGAATAAAACAAAAAATAGTGCCTACTCCATCACATTAGCAGAATCGGACACCCTTCCTGGATCTTCCCTATATGTAATTACCCACTATTATCAAGTAAAGTCGAGGGAAAATTCAACACCAGATAAAGAGGAACTTGTAATGACGATGACCGCCGACCCAATTATTGACAATTGGTATAAAGACCTGGAAACCAATCAGATTTTTGAGGTAATTTCCTATGATATAAAATATGAAACCGTAGAGTTACAATACGCCGATGGAGACATTTCGGATATTGACCGTGATAGTTGGAATTCATCCAGCTTCGAACCAATAGAGCCACCAGGAGACTGGAGCGCGCCGTATGGCTCGATAGAAATGGACGACCTTGGCTATACTGATAACGATATCCACGCACCTAGTATCAACGACATTGAACTCGACCAATTAGTCAGCAATTTTTAACCTTCGTTTGTCCATACCCGAATTGCCTCGGATGTTACACACACTGTAATATCTGCGGCAATCGTTTAACCTGTCCCGTGCTAGAAGAAAGATTAGTGTTATCTGTTATCATCAATCGAGTCTAAATAATTGGTACTCCGTCCAAGATGCCATTCTTAAGCTCTTTGACAACACCTACTTTCATAGCTACATGTTATTCTTGTTAGGAATAAAAAAATAGTCAGATTCCGGTATTACTCCTAATACTCCTTGGAAACCTAACAAGCATGTCACACAACAACACCAATCCACGAAAACATTTTTTCGTGGATACACCAAACAAACTCAAATTGCTCGCTGACCAATTACAAAATGAAAACTGGATTGCTTTGGACACTGAGTTTCTCCGCGAACGAACATATTTCTCGAAGTTCTGTCTTCTACAAATTGCCACCACTGACTTTACAGCCTGTGTCGATCCGTTAGCTCTAGATGACCTTGAACCATTACTTGACGTGATATATTCCAAAGAAATCACTAAGGTTTTCCACGCTGGACGACAGGATTTAGAGATTTTTTATCAACTTACAGCTAAAGTTCCAACGCCCCTTTTCGACACACAAATTGCCGCGCCCTTGCTAGGTTATCCAGAACAAATGGGCTATGCCAACTTAGTTTCCCAGATGCTTGGGAAACAGTTAAGCAAAGCCCATACCCGTACTGATTGGTCTAAACGACCTTTAACAAAAGAACAAATCGAATATGCGATTGATGACGTTTTATACCTGGCCCATCTTTATGAAATAATTACCGAGAAGCTAATTACACTCAAACGTTTGGAATGGCTACAAGAAGACCTGGAAGTTTTAGCCAATCCATCACTTTACGAAAACCCACCCGAAAATGCTTGGCATCGTATAAAGTCCGCAAGCAAAGCAAAGGGGGCTCATTTATCAGCCCTGCAAATCTTAGCTCAATGGCGAGAAAAAACTGCCCGTGAAAAAGATCTACCTCGCAATTGGATACTAAAAGATGAAACTATATTTGATATAGCAAGATTATTACCTCTGACAATTTCAGACCTATCTACAATAAGAAGTATTCATAAAAACGTCCTTACCGATCATGGCGAAGCAATCTGCAGAATAATCAAAAATGCAATTCAACATCCCCCCGCGCATCCACTAAAAACTATCTATCATCGAAAAAAGACTGCTGATGAAGAAGCTTTGTTAGATATTATGATGGCGTTTGTTAGATTGCACGCTGAAAAGAGTTCCATTACACCCTCTGTTCTAGCATCAAAAAAGGATCTTGAACAATTACTTTATTTCCCGACTAGCGCAAAGGTACTCCAGGGATGGCGCAAACAATTGATTGGTGAAAAATTGATGGAACTACTTAAAGGAGACCGCTGCATAAAGATCAACGATGGAAACATTAGTCTGTAAGAAAAGTATATCCCTCAAGGCCACAAGTCGTGATTTAAAAGACTAACAATTATCTGCGTATTGGCTGTGG
>JAZGGE010000314.1:0-6141 GCA_036480195.1 Methylococcales bacterium | reverse complement strand
CATTAGAAAAACTGAAAAAATTGACTGTTGAAGAGGGTGATGTAATCAATAATTTTTTACACGGTGGTTATCCTGAACCTGTACTTGCCAAAGACAACGATTATTTCCGGCTATGGATGCAAAATTATTTTCAACTGTATATCGAAAGAGATATCAGAAAACTATTTCCCAAACTTGATACTCTAAAGTACAGACGCTTTGTTTCAACATTGTCGGAACTGTCCGGCACAATTATTAACAAGGCTCAATTAGGAAGAGCGCTGGATACATCTGAGGTTACGATAAGAGACTATCTTGAAATTGCGGACAAAACATTTGTATGGAGAATGATCCCTTCTTATGAGAAGGCAAAATCTAAATCCATTGTCAAAATGCCTAAAGGGATACTCCGAGATTCTGGCCTAACTCATTTTCTTGCCAATATTGACAGCAGAGAAAAATTAGTTCGTTCGCCTCATGTGGGTCAGAACTTTGAGTCTTTTATTATTGAAGAAATCATCAAAGGTGTTCAATGTACCAACGCAACCAACTGGGAATACTATTACTATCGAACAAAGCATGGGGCAGAAGTCGATTTGATATTGGAAGGAAGCTTTGGTGTATTGCCTATTGAAATAAAATTTGGAGTAACCACTCAATCCAGACAGATAACATCATTGCAAAAATTCTTGAGCGATAATTCATTACCATTAGGACTTGTTATCAACAATTCAACTGAGATAAAAGCCTTGGCAAGTAACATTATTCAGATACCGGCAATGTTGATTTGAGCCGATAAGTTTACAACCGCGAAATGAGTTATTAGATTGTCAACCGCATTAAAGATTTAATTTCAATTTGTAAATGTTAGGTTCCTTGTCATTATTTGTAAAATTAATCCTCACTCCTCACTCCTCACTCCTCACTCCTCACTCCTCACTGCAATGTCATTAAGTTAAGCTTTTTTACTTATAAAAGGTCGGTGTGGATTTGTCAGTCAACTAATTGCTTGGGTAACTTGGTTGCATCAGGTGCTTGAGTTGATGGGGTTATAGCGCAGCCAATTAAAAGCTTAGTAAGAAAAAAATATCTACTCAGCATGATGTTTATAGAGATAACATCCCTCAGTTTTACTGCTTCTTTCTCTTGTCGCCGGTTATTAACAAAAGGTAACTTAACACGCCAGACATAGGGATGTTATCTCTTGTTCACTGAGTAGTTACGAAAAAAATTGTTATAACTATTTTATTCCTGGATCCGTGAGTCCATGGCGGATGCAGAGTGCAAGATATTGGTTTCACAGCGGAATCAAAAAATCTTAGTTTCACCCATCGGTTAAGCGGGCATTTTTTGAACCGCTGTGGAAACAAGAGCTTGTGCTTTGTGCCGTCATGGACTCACGGATCCAGGTTATTGTTCATGATGTAACCTCAAATGGTTGTGGAAAACAGTCAGGATCAATGCCTCCATTCTAATTCAGCTGGAAGAGAGCATCGGGAATGTCGATTTCAGCATTGATTACCAATGGCAACCCGAGAAAAGCCATGCGGTATTTATTTTGGCGAAGAAGATAATTTCTGGTTGACCGAACCTGTGTTTATTGTATTGTAGTCTGCTTGAGTTCCTGTAAAATTTTCAATTCATCAAGGTTTGCTTGCGATAATCACGGGTTGATAAAACTCACCGTTGATTTGTTTAATTTGCCGGAAACCTGCATTTTGTAATAATTCGACGATTTTCACGGTACTTACCGCATAATATCTTGAGCGAAACACCTCGGTTTGCGTTGTTTTACCATTGTCTTCGATAAAGTAAAGTGCAAGACTATAGCAATCACCTTCGAATTCCCAAATTTGCAGGATCAGATATTTTTTTCCATTCGCATAACGAATGCCGTAAGGTTTGATTTGCGCCTAGCTTTTATCCTCACGATCGTAGTCGCGTAAAGTGATGATACAACCTCCGCCGGGTTTCAAGCATTGATAAAATTGCTCGAATGCACACAATATGTCCGAATCTGTAAGTAAGTGAGGGATCGAATTGTCACAGGAGATCAAAACATCGAAATGCTGCTGGTGATCATAAGCACATCTCATATCCGCTACGGCAAATTCAGTGACCAGTTTTCGTCGTTTGGCTTCATAACGTGCCCGCTCAATCTCTGCCGGTCATGATGTAGCCAAGCCTGGCTAAACCCAATACTTGAGTGCCAATGCCGCAAGAAGCATCAAGCACAGAGCTGCACAGAGTGCCCCATTCCCGACGAATAATGCTATTTAGCACTCCGGGCCTGCGTTTCAATACTTGCTTCCCAGTCTTCGAAAATCAGGTGATAGAGTGATGCGAGCCGGTCCTAAAATTCAATTGTCATCATATTATCTCTTTTTAGATCACCTTACTATGCCATCAATAACCATTCACTAGATCATTGTTCTTCCTCAAGTGATGGCAATGCATAGGATTCACGCGCTAAATAAACTACAGTTTCAGTCGTGCCGTTTTCTCGCTCTATATGATCCATCAGTACACCGGGGAGCAGGCCACTTACTTGAGAAAAAAAGGTATCCTGAAATGCAAGTAGAGCTTGTGAATTATCATGGGCTATTTCCATCCGACAAAGCGTTGAACGACAATCAACGTTTATTATTGCTGTACCTCCTAATTCCGCATCGCTTAAAGCTCGATGGATTGCATCCTCGGCTTGCGGTGTCCAATTGTTATCAACTGGCTCAGATCGGACATTTTCTTCCAATAAGGCTATTCTCTGCATAGCCTTTTCTTCACTTTTTGTAATTCCGCTATAATCCTTCTCACCATCCATTTCAGGATCCTCCATATTATCAATCTTTGTTCTAAGCGAAGCCAATTCGGAAGATTGTTCGGATACTACTTGGTTTAATTTTTTAAGCCGTTGGCGAAGATCACTAAGCTCCCGATTAAATTGAGGCGAATTGAGTTTTGCACCATCGTTCCTGGTTAAACTTTGGGTTTGAGGAAATTTAATTTCGCCTAGTTCACTGTCATGGGCTTTATGCTGAATTACAGAATTGGTCGGCGTAAAACCTTTTCCTTCAGGTTGAGTCGGTACCAAATAGTAAACGACGATTCCCAAAATAGCCACGCTGGCTCCGGTTGTTATAATGCTTGTCTTTTTCATATTTTGAATTTTCGATATTGATTGACAAAATCAAAAGAGCGTCTAAAAGACGCTCCAAAACAATTACAGAACCAGTACAACACCTATTCTCATTCGATGAATATAACTATCTAAAATAGGTGCTGCACTAGAACCATTCTGCTATTACAATTCCGTGATCTCATAAGACACAATTTCGGAATGAAGTCTTCCGGCCTCGAGCCGTGGGATTACACATTCAAAGTATATTGCTGCATTACCAGCCCCTCGCACTCTGTTGAAATTCAATGGTAGTACATTAGTAAAGGATGAGCTGGATTCCTGTGTATCTCGGCCAAGTTCACGGCCAGTTGTGGAGATACTTTTCAGAATACATTCGATGTCACGAGTTGTATGGTTATCGACCAGACGAACTCTTCCTGTGATGCTTGCTCCGGTATCGCGAACTGCGGGGCAAACTACTCGAACATCCTTTGTGGTACTAATGTTAATGATACCGCCTCTGCCGTTAAGACCAAGATTATTAGAATTAATACTTGGCGTCATCGAAACGCACGCGGAACCGCTATAGGCTTTTCCGTCTCTTGCTGCGGCTGGTTGAGCGACCAACATAAAAGCTGAAGAAGTTAATAGTCCGGTTATAATCAATTTATTAAGTTTCATAGTTTTTCACCTGTAAAGTAAAGTTAATAATTAAACAGTCATAGAACCAGGGTTGAAAATACTTTCCTGGTTAGTTCGACAATCGCCCCGAAAAAATTTTCGTTACGATTGCTACTTATTCCCCTGGTGAAAAGAAAAGGTTCAAAAATACAGTATTTATTTTTTACATTGTCGAGATATATAGATCGGGAGTTTGTAATATTGTATGGATACAAGCGCTTAGGAGGCTATGTAACTATTTCGGCAACGCGGCTATCGGTGAATAATCAATTCATAGAATACCGCAACGGTGACCCTACGAAGTCTATAAGCTCGAGTAGGATGGTTATTAAGAATAAAATCTTTCTGGATTTTTCACGGGTTGAAAAAAGGTGCTAGCAGATCTTACGCGCTAGACTAGACGGAAAGGTGACAGGGCAGGGCTATTCGTTAACGTCCCTATTTGTTATAACAATATATGGAAGATATAGGCAACGGGAAAACCGAACCACTTTTTAAACTAAAACATCGGCGCCCTATGGTTTACTGAATTTGATTGACTGGATCAAACACTGAATCACACTTTCTTTGTCGAGCCAGAAAAACCATCGTACAGCCGATGTTGACTCAATCAAACATTTTGGGAAATTGTCAATGATTTAATGGATAAGTTGTATGGAATTTACAACCAAGGTCGACGGCATACAGAGCCTAGTACAGCGCCCAGTAAGTTAGACTAACAACCTCATGCTTCTAGTACAGCAACCAGTAAGTTTAACTAACAATGTGCTGGTCTATTTTTCCGATAGCTGCGTTGAACAAGTTTGACGTAGCTTGGGTTAAGCGGGCATTTTTTTTACCACATGGATGTGGTATATGCAGGTAATGCAGGAGCAATTATCTGTGAAGTGCTGTGGGATCAGTGTCCTGTGCTAGAAACCGTGATTCAACTGATTTATTTAGGTTTAATGGTTCCTTCTATTGTCAATGAGAGCAAATCCACCTAGAATTAGTTAAACCATGTAGAACATCCCACACACTTTTATGAGCAATAAATATGCAACAAACTATAAATCTACGTGAAGTTAATCAAAACCTGTCTAAATTTATTTCTTCACTCCATGAGGGGGATGAAATAGTCATTACTAAACGAGGAAAGGCGGTTGCAAAACTGGTGTCAATTACTGAAAAAAAACAACTCAGTTCCATCCAGCATGAGGCTTTGCAACGTATATTAAGCTTAAAACAAAAAGGTTATCATTTAGGCGCAGAAGGTGTAAACAGGGACGAATTGCATGAGCGATAAACGCAGTTTCCCTGGATACGAATATTTTGATTTATGCGATTGATAAAGATGCCGAGGAAAAACAACTTATTTCTATTTCACTGATTGAGCGCTGTGCATTAAATTATGATTGCGTGCTGACATTACAATCTTTATCAGAGTTTTATGCCGCTGCTACAAGAAAAGGTAAAGTGACGCATACCCAGGTAGAGGCTCACTGCCATTAAGTTAAGAGATATTATGTTGTAGGGTGGATGAGCGATAGCGTAATCCACCATTTTTAAAGGCTTGTCGGGTAACGTTATCGCTCACCCAACCTACATTTTTCTTAACTTAATGGCAGTGAGGCAGAAGCTCAAATCAAAGATTGGCAAGTTACTTTTTCCAACCATTTTGCCTTTCACTCATGCTGTGGAATATGCCTTAAAAGCAGCTGATGAACACACACTGTCTTTTTGGGATGCGATGCTTTGGTCAGTCACTTGTGAAAATGGAGTGAGCGAACTTTTTTCCGAAGATTTTCAGTCTGGAAGAGAGTTAAAAGGGGTTCGTTTTACCAACCCGTTTTAGTTGACATGCATAATTTTCTGTCCGTTTGTGCGAGTTATTTTGGATACACCCAGGTAAGGTGGGCAGGTTTTTTTGCCCACCATCATTCAATCTGCGCCGGACGGGGTATTTACCCCATTCGTAACGTTTATTTTTTTTCAATGCCAATAATTTTTAGAAAATTAACATTAAAATCTTACCTGCTTATTACCGTGTTATCTGTATTGCACCAAAGTTAAATTAAAAGGTTTGAAACGGGGTAACATACCCCGTCCCGCTCAGGTGAAATAATGCCAGTAGCTGTGATTGCACAGTACTACCCAACTTTTGTACCGTCCAGTTATCTCTAATGCACTCGGAGAGCAAAGCGTAAGGAGGATCGACTGGAGCTTTATTTTCTCGAGTGTATTTTAATTATTAGATTGTATTCTCTAATCTAAGTTTTGCCGTGCCCATTCTTCAGAAAAAAATTCGTCAAATTGTGGGAGAGAGTCAGTTATTTCATACCAAGGAGCTTTTGATCCTGTGAAAATATGTACGATTGGTTTTA
>JAZGGE010000313.1:0-2769 GCA_036480195.1 Methylococcales bacterium | reverse complement strand
TTTTGGGATAAGTCTGCCGACATGGATAAGCGACTGCAGGAGGCCGGTTTTGACCCCAAAAATATTAAGATTAGACAACTGTTGATACTGGCGGAGCAATTACAGGGATTTCCCCGGCATCTGTCTCAACACACCGGCGGTTTTGTCATTGCTCGCGATGAACTGGCTGCATTAGTGCCAGTCGAAAATGCCAGAATGCCGGGGCGTACTATTATTCAATGGGATAAAGACGATCTGGAGACGTTGGGTTTGATCAAGGTTGATGTGTTGGCGTTGGGTATGCTGACTGCAATCCGCAAGTGCTTTGAATTGATTGAAGGCTATAGTGGCCGCAAATTGACGTTAGCAACGGTGCCATCAGAGGATTCAACTACTTACGCGATGATTCAGAAGGCGGATGTTGTCGGCGTTTTCCAGATCGAATCACGGGCGCAAATGGCCATGTTACCTCGATTGAAACCAGCCAATTATTATGATTTGGTTATCGAAGTAGCTATTGTCCGACCTGGCCCTATTGCTGGAAATATGGTGCACCCATATCTAAAGCGCCGTAACCATCCCGAACAAGTGGATTATCCCAGCGAAGCTTTGAAAGGCGTGTTGGAGCGTACCCTGGGTGTACCTATTTTTCAGGAACAGGTCATGCAAATTGCCATGATTGCCGCGGGTTTTAGTGCGGGCGAGGCAGATCAGTTACGCCGAGGAATGGCGGCCTGGAAAAAACGTGGTGGGCTGGAAGGATTCGAGCAGAAATTAAAGATGGGGATGTACGAAAATGGCTACGATGATGCTTTTGCTCAGCGCATTTTCGAGCAGATCAAAGGCTTTGGTCGTTATGGTTTCCCCGAGTCCCATGCGGCCAGTTTTGCACTGCTCACCTATATTTCCTCTTGGCTTAAATGTCATGAGCCTGCTGCTTTCACCTGTGCCTTGCTGAATAGTCAACCTATGGGTTTCTATGCACCTGCTCAGTTGATTCAGGATGTGCGTCGACATGATGTTGAGGTGCGACCGATTGATGTTCTCTATAGCCATTGGGATAGCCATTTGGAGGTGAAATCGGGAAGGCAACCGGCTATCCGGTTGGGAATGGCGTTGGTTAAAGGAATGAAGCAATCTATTGCGGAGCGCATCATGAAAACCCGGATAAACACCCCATTGCGTTCGCTGCATGATCTGGTTGAATATTGCCACCTTAGCCGAACTGAACTGGAAATACTGGCCGCAGCAGATGCCCTAAACGCCTTGGCGGGGCATCGCCATCTGGCGAACTGGGAAGTGGCAGGCATCGAAAAGGAAACGCCGGTATTTAAACAACCCCAATTTAACGAAGCAACGCCTCTTCTAAAGCAGCTTGACGAAGCGGGGGATGTTATTGCCGATTATCGTACCACCGGTTTGACGTTAAAAAAGCATCCCGTTGCCTTGTTGCGAGATCAATTATCACAGTGTGGTGCGATTACTGCGAAAGAAGTCAAAAAGCGCCGTAATGGCGGTATGGTCAAGGTGGCCGGTATTGTAATAAATCGCCAGCGGCCCAGTACCGCATCCGGAGTGATTTTTATCACTCTGGAGGATGAAACCGGTTATGCCAATTTGATTGTTTGGCCTAAAACAGTGGAAGTACAGCGTGTTCCTCTATTAAAAGCAAGTTTAATGCTGGTGTCCGGTATTGTTCAGAGAGAGACAAAAGTTGTGTATATTGCTGCGGGTAAAATCGAGGATGTAAGTGACTGGCTTCAGCCGCTCCAAACTAAATCGAGGGATTTTTGTTGATGGACGGGTGACTGCGAATTTCCGTAAAACGTCTATACTTTAATCTATAACAGGAGAGCTATGCTAAATAACTCTCCTAGCAAATTCCTAAATCAAGAGAAATAGATTTTATCGCTAAGGAGCTGGAATTAGATAATTTGTGGAAGTGGCGTAGGATTTTTGTTCCAGTTCAAGGCAGGAAAAGAGGCGCATAGCCCGCTATGTAACTCTTTTCCTAACGCTGAAATGGGATAAAAAGACAAGTCAGTTTTAGAAATTATCTAATGTAGGATCCTAAGGACAAACTATTAATGGTACTCAGTGAATGATGCTCCAGAATCAAGATTCAAACGATAAGATACTACACGACGGAGTTTTGCCGCGATATAAACAGGTCATGGATGCTTGTGCTGACGCAATTCCCAAGAGTGTTTTGTCTTTATTGGTGAAGATGTTTGAGAAGCTTAATGATGAAATGCTCATCTTGGCAGAAAAGGCTCAAACCAATGAAATGCGAAGCGGCTATTTGGAAGTGTTGCATACCCTGCGGGTACATCGGGAAGAAATTCAAGGGCGATTTCATGCAGAACTTTATGATGGTTTTACCAATTTCGAAAATGGTGGTCGGGGAGGGGCAATAAAAAAGACAGCGGAAAATGGGGATATAAAACTTGCTCTTGTAGAGAAAAACGATCAAGAACAGATCCTCGCTGTTAGTACTATTGTCAACAAAGCGTGTAATAAATTTCTCGGTAGTCTTTATACCTTGAATAGACGCTTGGCTGTTGTTAATGGTGGAACCAAAATTGGGGAAATGGATGCCTCTTTTCCTTGCGGCCCAAGGCACTTATGTAATGCTTTCCTCGCAGCGACAGAAGTCTTCGAGATAGATCCAAAGATTAAAGTTGACGTGATCAATTTGTTTGATTTCAGTGTCGTTAGCGAAGCAGCGGATGTCTATACGGATTTTAATGAACAGCTGGTTAAAGAGGGTGTTCTGCCTAATTTGTTAGG
>JAZGGE010000312.1:0-6993 GCA_036480195.1 Methylococcales bacterium | reverse complement strand
TTGAGTATCTGGCAACTTTCCCAAGTTTTGGGGTTGGGATCTCCGACATTGTAGCGGACGATAGCTGGTTTCGGGGAAACGTTGATGTTGTGCTGGAAGGTGAATTTATCACCGGTTTTAAACCCGTCGGCGGTTATTCAGCTGGAGCCGCTTTATTGTTTCGGTACAATTTTCTCAGGGGTAAAAGATTTGTCCCCTATATAGAGGGTGGAGCAGGTATCGGCTACCTGGAATTTGATCTGTTCGATCAGGCTGATGGGCTCATTTTTTATCCTCAAATCGGCGTTGGCGCCCACTATTTTGTTACTGACAATGTGACAGTTAACGGGGCGTGGCGAATCCATCATATGTCAAACGCGGGATCTGAACTCCCGAATAATAGCATTAATGCTAATCTATTCTTGATAGGGTTGAGTTACTTTTTCGATTAGTGGAAGGTATAGTTTGGGTTAGCGCGGCAATCGCAGAATTTGTTTTTTATGCTTTTGTAGGAGCGGCTTTAGCCGCGACATCGCGGCTAAAGCCGCTCCTACAAAGAGAATGATGAGGTCTGGAGTTCTCTGAATGTCTTTTATCGAAGTCTACCAAGTATTATAGGGTTGTTTGGACAGCCTGGTATTGTAGTACCGTAAATCAGAAGTCACGTCTTTTCCGACCCACTCCGGTCTTTCGAAAACTTCTTCCGGACTCCGCAGTTCGACCTCGGCAACGATCAATCCAGCGTTATCACCCCCAAATTCGTCAATTTCCCAGGTGTGGTTGGCGTAATCAACTAAATGACGGGTTTTCTCTATCAAAGGTTTCCTGGCCAGAGTGTCCAGCATCATAGCGGCATCGGACAGGGGGATTTCATACTCAAATTCTTGCCGCTGATTACCGATCGTAACGCTTTTAATATTTAGCCAGGCTTTATCAGCACTTGATCGTACTCGCACTGAGCACTTTACTTCGTTGCTCAAGTAACCCTGTCTGAGAGGAGTAGATTTTCGAATTGATTTACGCCATTGATCTCCGGCGAGAAGGAATTTATGTTCAATTTCAATAGCCATATTCGGATAAAAGTATGGAAATATTTTTAATTTGCAAAGTGCTGATTAGCAAAGACAGCCGGCCCATAAAGTGCTGCCCTGTCATCCAGGATAACCCGAACTGGCATGGACTGCATCAGCGGTTTCATTCGTCCTTTATCTAAGAAGCCGTTAAGGAATAAGCCAGTTTTAAGCTTTGGCAAGATTTTGGGCGCTATACCACCGCCAATATAGATACCACCCGTCGCCATTAGTTTGAGTGCAAGATTTCCTGTTTCCACGCCGTAGAGATGAACCAATAGATCCAGAGCATCGACACAAATTTGGCAACGATTATCCAAGGCAGCTTTGGATATAGCGGCTGCCTTGTCGTCATTTTGAACTTTGTCTCTAAGCCAAATAGGTTCGGAGTCTTTTTGTTGGCTGAGTAGAAACTGGTAAATGTTTAGCAGGCCCATGCCTGAGACAATACGTTCCCAGCTGACATGGCCATGTTGGTGTTTGAGAAAATTTAGTAATTCAAACTGTAGCTCTGTTGACGGCGCGAAATCACAATGGCCACCTTCTGATGCAAACGGAATATGCTGCTTGCCATCCCAGAATAGGCCTGCTTCCCCCAGGCCGGTACCGGCGGCGATAATACTGGCATTTCCGGATGCCGTTGGGTTGCCGGGATTTAGAATATAGAAAGCGTCTTTATCAAGGGCATTGATACCCCAAGCGTTGGCTTCGAGATCATTAAGAAGGATTACATGTTTAATATCAAACCGACGGGCAATAATCTCGGCATTAATATCCCATGACAAGTTAGTGATACTGCATCTGTTGTTTTTTACAGGTCCGGCAACTCCCAGAACAGCAATTTCGCACTGTGCAAGCGAAGTACCAAGGAATTGTTCAATGATGATTTCCAGAGAATCGAACTGGCTACTGGCGTAGCTATTCTCCATCAGGGTTTCGAGTTTACCTGAAATTACGTTGAATGCTGCTAGTCTTGTGTTTGTACCCCCAATGTCACCGGCGAGTACTCTCATTGTGTTATTTCCATTTTCGATATTCCATTATCGGGTTTCTTTGAAATAGTTTATCAGTCCGTTGGTCGATGCGTCATGACTTGTTACCGGTTGATCTCCCTCTAATTCTGGCAAAATAGCTTTCGCCAGTACTTTTCCTAACTCCACTCCCATCTGGTCAAACGAATTAATATTCCAAATAACCCCTTGAGTAAAAATTTTATGCTCATAAAAGGCGATCAAGGTACCTAGTGTGCGCGGGGTCAGTTTTTTGAAAAGAAAAGAGTTAGACGGTCGATTGCCTTCAAATACTTTTGCTGCTGCAATCTGTTCGAATAGATCGGCATTCATTCCGGTGTCTTGTAACTCCTTCTGAACATCAGCGAGGCTCTTGCCATTCATCAGGGCTTCCGGTTGGGCAAAGAAATTGGATAACAAGATGGCGTGATGATTGCCAAGGTTATGATGGCTTTTCGCTGCGGCAATAAAGTCACAGGGAACCAGTTTGCATCCCTGGTGGATTAATTGATAAAAAGCATGTTGACCGTTAGTTCCGGGTTGTCCCCAAATAATGGGGCCGGTACTGTAGTCAACTGGAGTACCCTGACGGTCGACATCTTTGCCGTTACTTTCCATATCTCCCTGCTGAAGATAATCACAGAAATACTGTAGATACTCGCTATAGGGCAATATGGCGTGGCTTTCGGCATCAAAAAAATTGTTGTACCAGATGCCGAGTAAAGCCATGGTGATAGGAATATTACGTTCTGGCGGTTCCGATCGGAAATGTTCATCTGCAGCATGGGCACCCTCAAGCAGTTGCTCAAACTTGTCCATACCTATGCTCAAGGCGATGGGCAAGCCGATTGCTGACCAGAGCGAGTAACGGCCTCCAACCCAATCCCAAAATTCGAACATGTTGACCGTATCAATGCCAAACTCTGCTACTGCTGAAGCATTGGTGGATATCGCTGCGAAATGTCGAGCGATAGCTGATGAATTTTCAAGGGAGGAAAGTAACCAATCTCTTGCTGAACGGGCATTGGTCATGGTTTCCTGGGTGGTGAACGATTTAGAAGCAATCAGAAACAGAGTAGTCTCGGCCCTGAGGGGTTTTAACGTTTCTACCAGATCTGTTTCATCCAGGTTGGAGACGAAATGTACTTTTAGATTGTCCTGAGAAAAGGGTTTTAACGCTGAACATACCATTTTAGGGCCAAGATCAGAGCCGCCTATGCCAATATTCACGATATCGGTAATCGATTTACCTGTAAACCCTTTCCATTCTCCGTTGCGTACGGAATCGGAAAATCGGCGCATTTGTTTTAACACTTTATTAACACCCGGCATAACGTCCTGGCCATCTACGGAAATGGGGTGATTGCTACGGTTTCGAAGCGCGATGTGGAGAGCAGCACGGTTTTCAGTATGATTAATCTTGTCGCCTCTGAACATCGCGTGGATCCAACGGGACAAATTCGCTTGACCTGTTAGATTCCGCAGAAGTTGCATGGTTGTGTCAGTGATCCGGTTTTTCGAGTAATCAAATAATATATCGTCAAACCGGAGCGAGAATTTTCCAAAGCGGTCTCCATCTTGGGCGAAAAGATCGCGCATTTGGGTTGTTTTGATCTTCTCAAACTCATAGTGATGGCTTAATGCTTGCCATGCGGTGGACTGAGTCAGTGTCGACATTGGTTCTCCTTGGGGATAAACGGCTTTTTTTAGATTTATAGGTACATCTTCCAATTGTTCTGTGTCGGCGTCAAGGCCGAACAAACTGGTTTTGATTAAGGAATATTTTTCATTTCCGTTTGTAGGAGCGGCTTTAGCCGCAATGTTATGACTAAAGCCGCTTCTACCAGGGGATATAGATAAATTAAGTGAGATCTGGTGTTTTGAATTTCGGTTTTATCAGGACGTTTGAAAGAATGACATTCAGGAGGTAATTCATCGGTATGATCGGAAAATCTAGCCAAAAAGTCTTTTCCGCAGTAGGCTTTCTATTTCTAGACAGCCTCCTAGCGGGATATATTCTATGAATGACGATGATTTTCAACGTTGGAGTGACATTGACGTATCTGTTTACGACTGGTCGGTAAAGGTTTTTCGAACCCTGAAACGAGCACTTAAAGTCAGTATGACCTTACATGCCAGGGAGCAGGTACAAAAGGGCGATATTTTCCTCTTCAACCATTTTTCCCGCTTTGAAACCTTTATTCCACAATATCTGATTTATGAGGAAAGCGGGGCATACTGTTGCTCGATTGCATCAAGTGAGTTTTTCAAAGAAGATACTGTTCTGTCAAGGTTTTTACGACAAGTTGGGGTTTTGCCCCATGATCATGAACGTTTATTTCCCTACCTAGCCGAACAAATTCTGCGGGGTCGAAAGGTGATTGTTTTTCCAGAAGGAGGGATGGTTAAAGACCGTCGTGTACTGGATAAGGAGGGGGAATTCAGTATTTATTCACGGATGAATGACAAAAAGCGCAAACACCACACTGGACCCGCTGTGTTAGCGCAAGGTCTTGAAGCATTTAAAGCAACGATACGTAATGCTTACAGCGATAAAAATACAGATCAACTCCTCATTTGGAAAGAAAGTCTTGGGCTTGAGCATCTCGATCAGCTACTTATTCCGGCGTTAAAACCCACTCTAATCATTCCCTCGTATATTACCTTCTATCCCATTCGTTCCAGCGATAATGTACTGTTAAAAAGTGTAGAAATGTTTAGTGAGGGATTGAGTCTACGGCAAACTGAGGAATTATTGATAGAAGGGAATATTATTCTCAAAGATACTGATATGGATATTTGTATGGGGAAGCCCGTTGATCCTTATCAAAGCTGGCATTGGTGGAATCATTATTTGCTAAATACGGTTTCCTCGGAATTTCAAACGCTTGACGAAGTGTTTAGATTACATTTTTCGCCCAAATCCTGGCGCCAAAAGATGCTCGGCCAGTATTTTATTAAAAATGCCAAGATCACACGCAATCAATACATGAAAGAAATGTATGCCAATGTGATGATCAATCTGAGTCATCTGGCATCTGCTTTGATTATGTGTTGCGTTAGCCAGGGCCGGAACAGCATCAAGAAGCATCTTTTCAATATTGGGTTATATATTGCCATTAAGCGATTGCAAAAAGTGCCTGATATCATCCTGCATCGTAGCCTTCTCGACCCTGATGACTACAGTAGCTTGCTGAAAGGGGAGAACAAGGGATTCGCACAATTTGTGCTGGCCGCAGAGAATACTGAACTGATTAAATGCACTGCAGATGAATATCAGTTTCTACCTAAACTCTGCGAGGAATTTGAGCTGGACGCAATTCGGATGGAGAACGTTATTGCGGTTTATAACAATGAAGTGGCCCCCATTCCAACGGTACGTGATACTGTTATCAATGCCTTGAATGAAGCGCCTCATGTCAAACAGGAAAATCTGGCCCATTGGCTTTTTGATGACGAATGTCTGGCCTGGAAGTACGAGAAAAAGTTTTATACACAAACCCGCTTTGACTCGATTAATCATTCCGAAACAGCAACCGAAAATCCGCAACCTTTTTTATTAAAACCAGCAAAACCCAATGGTATTGCAGTGTTACTGATCCATGGAATGCTCGCTTCCCCCGCAGAACTTAGGGACTATGGGGAATATCTCCGAAAACAGGGTTATTTGGTGCTGGGGATTCGCATTAAAGGACATGGAACGTCACCCTACGATCTTCGCACCCGAACCTGGGAAGATTGGTATGAAAGTGTCGAAAAAGGCCTGGCCATTTTAAATGCATCGATTCAACGAGTGCTATTGGTCGGTTTCTCCACGGGCGGAGCGTTGGCTCTAAAACTCGCTGCCGAGCATCCGCAAACAATAATGGGTGTAGTGATTGTTTCGGTGCCGATAAAATTTGTTGATTCGGCCATGATGCTGGTGCCTTTGCTACATGGCACGAATAAGTTCGTTTCATGGGTTTCTTCCTACGAAGGGGTCAAACCATTCATCGAAAACAATCCAGAACACCCCAATGTAAACTATCACAATATTCCTGTTCATAGCTTATACGAACTAAGGATGCTGATTCAGGAGTTGGATGGTGACCTGGGTCGGATCAAAGCGCCCACTTTAGTTATTCAAGCGGACGAAGATCCCGTAGTAAAGCAGGAAAGTGGTGAGATTATTTTGAAGAAATTAGGGGCGGATGATAAACAACTTATAAAAATACAAGCTAAGCACCATGGGATTTTGATGGATAATATCGGTGGGACGTGGAAAATGATAGATGAATTCTTGCATCGGTGTAAGCCTCAGGCATTGGAAGAAAAAGAGCGGCGGAAATCAGAAGATTTTATTGTTGACTATTTGTTTCCTGAATAGAGGATCCGAGCAGAATGAATGCGGATTGAACCATCCAAGCTGGTATCGAAACCATTTCAATGGGTTGAATTCGTGCTGAACTCCGAACGATCAACAACGCCTGTTCTAAGGCTACGCTTTAAACCACCGAAAACAGGAATAGCTGAACGACTTTGGCTTGGTATCAAGGGATCCTGCTATTTATTTCGCCTGCATTCCAAGTCATATCGCCATTGACGAATCTCAGCTGCTACTGGAATTATTCCCAGTTCTGCGGCTGGCCATAGATGCAGACAGGTAACGATCAGGCTGGTTTATTGCGACCGGGTCAAGTTCACCGACGACTTTTATGGCTTTCGTCGAACGCATTTAACCGACCGTCGTTTTGACCCTCTCTTTTCTACCGGAACTTTACAATTATTGACTCTTTGGTTATCCGAATATTTTTTACCTAGCTTTTCTTTTGCTGTCTTAACACTATTTTGTGAGGTGGTGATTATTTTAGCTGTCTCTGCTGAAATAACTTGATGAGATGCAAACATGATACTGATATAAATAACTGTATAGTATATAATTTTCATGACTACCT
>JAZGGE010000311.1:0-3962 GCA_036480195.1 Methylococcales bacterium | reverse complement strand
GTTCTGCACCATAAGTCGCCGCAGTTGCTCCACCACCCATTGCTGTGTTTTGATAATTGTCTTGCCATTGACTATCATCCAGAGTGAATCCACCAGAATCCAGCATGCCTCTTTGCAAACAACTATCGGCTGCTTGTAAGGCAATATTCTGGCTTATTAAATTTGCTGACATTTTTTCTTCCATGATTGATGTTCGCATGCCGGTTATCCCGAGCAAAGTCAACACCAAGAGGGTTACGAGTCCTACGACGAGTACTGCGCCTTGTTGATTTGATCTGGAGAAATTAGGCTGCTTTTTCATCAGAGAACCCTGTTTCTAATGTTGACGGTTGTTGTAAATGACCGCCGGAGGCGATGATCAGTAGTAGATGCTCCATTAAATGTATATGTACTGTCGGTAGGAGCAAGATTGTCATCATTGCTCCTTATATCGAGAGTGATACGAACGCTTGTTACCCGGTGCCAATTTCCAATAGAATCAGCGTCTAGATAGGAGGTATTACCGGTTGTAATATCTTTTTCTCCATATCGGAGTTGCATATCATAGACTCCTTCACTGAGTTGTTTTTCAGGTGAACCACCTTGATTATCTCTTCGGTATAAGGCGGGATTGCCACGATTATTCAGTTTGATGTAGTATTCATTGGCGGAGAGTGCGATGACCTGTGCATTTTGATCGTAACTATTCTCTAATCCACCGTGAGTAATTGTTCCGCCGTCAATCGTAGCCGAAAAAATTTCCGCTTTGGCACAGTCCGACACCATCAGGAGGTCATCATCTTTGAATCCACAACTATTGGCGGCATCAATGGAAATATCCGTGCCTTCATCTGCCATTTTGGCTAGCAGATATGCACCGCAGGATTGACCATGGATGACTGATAAAACACTGGTGCCTTCTATCACGTCATCTATAGCGACATCTTGTGGGTCTGGCATAACACTGGAAAAAGTGGGAGCCCAGCTGCTACCCACCTCATACCCCATCAGTGAAGTATTCACTGAAAGACTTACCCCGCTGCCCGAGACCGCAGGAGCCGTTTTACCCATATTTGGGCAGCCTTGATAGCCGGCCATTCTGATTTCCTGGGTCAGGATGCCCATGGCAAATCGGGCGTTTTCCTGCATCCGGGAGAGATTATCCTGCATTCTGTAGGTCTGTCTGCTGCTCATGTAAATTTGCGAGATTCCGCCCAACAAAAGCAGACCGATTACCATTGAGATCATCAGTTCGACCAGAGTCAAACCCTTTTGATGGGATCTAACAAACTGTGTTGAGGGTCTATTCATGGCCGTAGACTAATGGTCAAAGGAGTGTCATCCGATGTGCTTCCGCTACGATTGGCATCCCAGGTCACTCGGATAGCGTAAGTATTGCCAATTCCATCGCAATCAGTATCGTCAGTTAAGTCAGAATCAATGCAAACTTTACCGCTTCCCAACGGAAGGAAAGCGGTGAGGTCATCTTTCCATTTTTGGGTATCATGGGCGGCCAATGTTGTGGAATTGCAGCCCGTTGTTGTTTCACAGTTGCTATTGAGAGTGCCTGCGCTACCGTCACTATCATCGTAACTCCCGTCCAGAATAGCCTGGCTATTGGATCGCATGTTATCGGCAATACTGTAGGTTAGAAACGTCGCTTGCGACCTGATAGTCGCCGCATTGTTGCCTCTTAAACCAGTGATTTGCAGCCCGGCTACACCCAATAACCCGATCGACATGACCAGCATAGTGATTAATACCTCAAGCAATGCGAAACCTTTGTTTTTTCGTTCGACTAAAGGAATTTCTATATTCGATGTGTTAGGCATACCAGCTTATGAGAACGTTGTTAGGAACATGAAGGGTTGTGAGCCTGTGTCTTTACTATCTGACACACCGCATGATTGTTGTATCTCTAAAAACATTAAGTTAAAGCTACCTCATCATGGATATTCAAAAGGTTATATAAATTCGTGGGATTTTGTTCTGAGCCCAAAAATAGCGGCTTCTCTTCGTAGGAGGGGTTTTAGCCGCGATCTTGGGCGAGATCGCGGCTAAAGCCCCTCCTACGAAGGTATAAAAACAAATTCCGAAAGATCAGGGGTTATGAAATTCAACATGTTAAATCTGATCCGTTTTCATCTTCGTGTGTTCTATTGTTATTCGAGTCGGTCGAAAGCGTTGTTCGTCCTGAAATTTCCAGAATAACGGCTCGCGCAAATTTCGCACCACGGTCATCACAGTATTTCAGGTGACCGCCACTATTAACAAATCCGGTAGGGCTATAAGTAATGTGGGTGCTGTATTCGCCGGAGGGAACCCAATTTGATCCTTGACTCACTCTGATTATCAGTTCACCCGCATCGACTACAGCAGGAATGTCATTATCAGTATTGACAAAGACAATCCATCCATCAGCCCATGTACCACTACAGGTCGCGTTATCATTACTCTTACAAACTGATACATTGAACCCTCGCTTGATCGATTCGCTACGAGCGACCGCGAGATCGGTCACCAATTTATTAATTTCGGTATTACGCTTGTTATTCAAAGTCATCGAACGAAAACTGGGAATACCAACCGTTAGCAAAATTGCTGACACACTAAGCGTCACCATGAGCTCAATTAGGGTAAACCCTTTGTATTTGGTATCTCTCATATCTCTTAATCAGATTTGTGGATAGATATAAGAATAGTCGATAATTAGGAATTTTCCGTGATAGCAGATAAACGGCATGAATATGCCGATTAAGGGTTGGTTTGCTAATGAGGCATGTTGTGGTTTAGCCGTGGGATGGTTTCTGAAGAAATCCCGGAGTACTTGATCATGCGGAAGTTATACAAGTTCAGAGGCCGCTTTGTGGGTCAGTTTATACAAACCGTTAAGCTGAAATGTTCACATCTTGTAAACATTGAAGAGTAATGCTATAGTTTACATTATGTCAACAAAGAGAGCGTATTGTGCATGTTATTTCTAAGAAGCCTTTTTCAGAAGCATCAATTAAGTATCCAAATGATAGAGATGCAATAATGAATACTTATAATGTTCTAAGGAAAGTGGAGTTTGATGCACCAAGTACAATGAAGGAAACATTTGCTTCTCTTGATAATTTTAAATACAAAAATAAGTGGTGGGTAATTGATGTAGGCGGTAATAATTTAAGGCTTATTCCTGCAATTTTATTTTCGTGCCAGAGAATTTATGTAAAGCACATTGTTACCCATGCTGAATATGACAAACTCTGTATTAAATACAAAAAGGAGAGCGATAAATGTTAGCTACCAAATCAGAAGCTCTAACAAAATCTTTTCTAGGGTTTTCACATAACGCATCAAATATTCTCCATATAAAAACTGATAAGGATTATGAAGAAGCGCTTGAAATAATTGAGCATTTATTTGAAGTGGCAAATGATACTATAGATGAGCCGTTGAATGATTTAATAGATATTATATCCAAGGCAATTGAAAAATATGAATCGATCCTAAAAGATATTGTGAGATTCGATAATGAAGCTAATAATATTAGCCAAGAAATATCAGTTCTTAGAGTATTGATGGAGCAGCACAATTTAACAGTATCTGGATTTAAAAATGAGATAGGGTCAAAATCGTTGGTATCGATGATATTAAACGGGAAAAGAAATATTACAAAAGAACATATAACTAAACTATCTAAACGATTTGGTTTAAACCCGGCAGTATTCTTTAATTTAAAAACTGTGTGAATGCGTAGCGAACCACAATCTGAACCGTTTGTTGGACAAGCCCGATGAACGAGGCATCAAAACAAATTCCGCCACCGGTTCAGGTGTTCTTAGTCCGACTACCAGCATTCTGTAGCGTCACTTGCTGTGCCTGACTCGGTCCGTACACCCGCTTGGTTAATAGATAGGGTCCCACATTTTGTATCATTCTGCTTTGCGGTGTCCGGTACGCCCTGTAGGGTATAGCTCTGTGCGGCTACCGCACTAAGA
>JAZGGE010000310.1:0-3055 GCA_036480195.1 Methylococcales bacterium | reverse complement strand
CTCCTACAAAAAAATCCCTTTGTTACTCTATGTTCTGGTGGGCAAACACCCTGTTATTTTCGATGAACTTTTCAGAATATTTATTAGCTGGAATGGGTTTGCTGAGAAAATAGCCTTGAACAACATCACAATCATGATCCTTTAAAAATCGATACTGCGCCGCATTTTCGACCCCTTCCGCAACCACTAACAGATCAAGATTGTGTGCTAAATTGATCATGCCGTTAACAATCGCGTTTGCCGATGAATCATTGGGGATATCTTGAACAAACCCCCGGTCGATTTTCAATACATTAACTGGCATGTGCTTCAAATAACTAAAAGATGAATAACCGACACCAAAATCGTCAATGGCAATCTTGATGCCCATTCCACGGAGCTGTTTTAATTTTTCAATAGTTTCATCGGCATTCTCCAGGATAGTATTTTCGGTAATTTCCAATTCCAGGTACTGAGGTGGCAAATGGCTTTGTTCGAGGCAACGCCTAACATCATCCACAAATCCAGGAGACATTAACTGACGGGCAGATATATTCACCGCAATGCCATCGGCAATATCCTTTATCAAACGCCACTTCTCAAACTGAGTACACGCCGCAGTCATTACCCAATATCCAATCTCATTCAGCAATCCAGCATCATCCGCAACTGAAATAAATTCTGTCGGCGACAGGAAACCCCTTGTCGGATGTTGCCATCTAACGAGTGCCTCGGCACCCACCATATCTCCAGTAAGAAGCTCTACTTTAGGCTGGTAATACAACAACAACTCATTATTTTTTAATACCTTCCTGAGATCTGCCTCAAGCTCAATTCGCTCCGAAATCGCTACACTCATTTCCAACGTATAAAACTGATAGTTATTCCTACCTGTTGCTTTTGCCCGGTACATTGCTGTATCGGCATTTTTTAAAAGTATTTCCCGATTTTTGCCATCGTCAGGATAGATGGCGATACCAATACTGGCGCTCACAAAAACTTCCCGACCGGAAATCATAAAAGGCGTTGACAGGGCAGCCAGTATATGACTTGCCACCGTATCAGCGCCTCCAGGCCCATTAATTGCCCCTAAAACAACCACAAATTCGTCGCCTCCCAGTCGCGCCAAAGTGTCTTCTCCACGCACGCACTCCGACACTCTCCCGGCTAACTTCTTTAGCAATTCATCCCCTGCGGCATGCCCCAGACTATCGTTTACGTCCTTAAAGTGGTCAATATCAATAAACAATATCGCCAGCTGATTATTATTTCGCTTAGCATGGGCGATATCCTGTTTTAACCGAGCGGTAAAAGCAACACGATTGGGTAAATCGGTAATACCATCGATAAATGCCAGTTGCTTTACCTTTTGCTCCGATTGACACGCTTCAAGAAACCGTTTTACCCGCATTTTTAGTACCGAAAGATTAATGGGTTTTGCGATAAAATCCGCAGCACCACATTTAAATGCCGCCTCTATGGACTCGTCGTTTTCCAACGCCGTTATCATCAATACTGGAGTTTGAACTCCCCCAATGGCACTTTTTATTTCTCTGCATGCCGCAAATCCATCCATAACCGGCATCACTGCATCCATAATGACGAGATCCGGGTTGTTTTTATTAAAATAATCAACCGCCTCTCTTCCATTTACTGCCTGCTCAACATGCAGTCCACTGGATGCCAGAACGTTAACGATCGTCAATCGCGTACTCCTATCATCATCGACGACTAAAACAGTCCCCGGTTTGGTGGTGCTTACATTGGATGCCACAAGCGAATCGCGTTTTCTGCTCAGGATCGCCTCAACTTTTTCATACTCCCGCCGCATCTCCAAAAACAGGTATTGAACTCGAGATTTGGGTTGTTTCCCTTGGATACAAAGGTCTTCCAGTTCCCGACAGATGGAAGCGAAGAGATTTGCACCCAGATTCCTGGCGCTTCCTTTAATAGCATGGGCAATATTTTTCACGGCATGCCAATCTTCAGCATCAAGATGCTTCTGGAGCTGCCCTAGATAATTCGGTGTATCACTCAAGAATGCATCGATAATTTCAGTGACCTTGTTTCCCATCGCATTTTGAAGGTTCGCAAGATTGTCGGGATCAAAACTTGAACCCGAATCTATCCCTTCAAAAACACCTGTGTCATCCGCTGAAAAGTACTCGTTGAGCTTCTGACGAAGTCTCTCCAGATTGAGAGGCTTAAGCAGAAATCCGTTCATCCCCACTTCAAAACAGCGTTGGATGTCCATGGGATTATCTGTCGCCGTCATTGCCAAGATGGGTACTTTACTTGCCTTGCCACCAAGACTTCGTATTCTTTTCGTTGCCTCAAACCCATCAATTTCGGGCATATTACAATCCATTAACAGCAAGTCGTAGGCCTTACGAGTAACCAAACGAATCGCTTCTCGACCACTGGAAGCAATATCCGCCTGATAACCAGATTCCGACAACATCGCCTTAGCGACTAATTGATTGGTGCGATTGTCATCTACAATCAGGACAAATCGATTGGATTGAACTGGGAGCTTATCCGCAACCACTAATTCCCGTATTGACGATACATTTTTCTGGTTTATCGGTTGTTCTGAAAGGCAATTACGCAAGTCTTCATAGCGAACAGGTGAACGTAATATCGCGGCAACATCGTTGGTTTCATATCCTCTGACAAAGGGTTCAACAATCATCACCAGCCGATGAGCGATTTTCTGCTTAGCCGACCGGATTTGGTCAAGAAATGGCTTTATACCTGAATGAAGTGCATTAGGATTGAATAGTAGAACATCAGTACAGCTGAGGGTATATCCATCCCCCGAGAACAAATCATTCTCATTCGCAAATGCTTTGCAACGACATCCGAGGGCAACTAAAGTATTGTTTAAATATCGCCTGTTATGAACATTTTTTTCCAATACCAGTACGGTCTTTCCTTGAAAAGGATGAGTCGGAAGATAATCCTTTATGATTCCGAAAGGGATAGAAAAACTAAAGCAAGATCCTCTCCCAGCCTCGCTTTCAAGACTGATTTCACCTCCAAGCAGCGTTACAAGTTGTTTACAGATAGTTAAACC
>JAZGGE010000309.1:0-3262 GCA_036480195.1 Methylococcales bacterium | reverse complement strand
GTCTGTCGTGACACGCCAACCCGCATCTTTTCAGCCTCTTGTTTAAAACGTTCATTTCCCAATACATAATTTCTATTCGTTATCCGACAGATTCTTATACTAAAAAAACATTGTTAAACGTAGTCTGTCCCCTTTCGTTTTCTTTGACTTATACTTTTCTCGGTATCGGGTGTCATGAGTAGATGCGCATGATTGGTCATCAGAACATACGCATGTACTTGACACTCAAACCGCTGACAGGCCGACGCTAACTTATTCCAAATAAAACTCGTAATCTTCCTCCGTTACAAAAATCACATCCCGGTTATTACCCCGCTGAATAACATGCTGGGGTTGACCGGGTAATACAAATCGTGGCTGCCTTGCCATGTGACACCTCCTTGTGCCTGTTCATCCTTAAAACTGTTTCACTAATTCATGTACTCTTTTCGTTCTTTGATTTTCAATCGAGTCTGACCCCTTGATCTCCTACAACTAATAATAATATTTTCTTAATCACGCATTCCCTTACATAAAATTACTTAGCAATTCTTCTAGATCAATCGAAGCTGACCCTATTGATCCTTTCATCCGTATATTGACGGCAATGGCCGTATGGGACGTTTTTTAATGAACGTTATGCTGGCAAGTGGAGGCTATCCTTGGACAATTGTTCCAGTGGAACAACGTGATGCATATATGGCCGCACTGGAAGAAGCCAGCGTTAACCAGAATATTATTCCGTTTTCAGATTTTCTAGCGAGGTTAGTTGATGTTGGATTGAAAGGTAAAGCTTGATATTGACGTTACTCAAATTAGTCTTTCCGTATTATTCATTCCCATTTAAAACTTCTAGTCCAAATCCCTGACACCCGTTAGAGCTATTTTATCTCGCTAACATCAAATCCTTAATATGCTGATCCAGTCTGTCCCTAATTTCATCAGAGAGCGGATAGCTCGCTTTGTGTTCATGCCACGCCTGGATAGTTTCTTCTACCGTGTTCTTTACCGCATTCAACACAAGATACTCAGGCACCTGGGCTTTTTTTACAAGCTTGGTAAAATGCTTGAGTGTTATCGCACTCATATCTTTTGTATCCGCTAAACTTAACGCTAGCCTGTCATTTGGGATATATGGCACGGTCGAAACAAAGTCATAAGCAGGCGCAAGCTGCGGCGTTCGTCCATTGGGATATATCAACGACCAGTTCTTCAAATGCATATCCCCGTTACCAATCACAATATTGAGTACCAGCCGCCGGATGAAATCTACAAGTCCAACCTCGCCGGTGAGCGTCCAGATCATATTCGCAATATTGGCATAACTGACTTTATCGTATTTATGGTTGGGATAAATGCCATAGATTTGAGCAAAATCCTCTATATGAATACGCTGGCCCGGCTCGGCTCGATCAAAGCGCTTCACAGCCAGCGCCTTTTTCCCGGATAACGCGCCCAGATCAGGCAAACCCGATATGTCTTGCAGATCGATCAGCTTTGTTTGCGGAACGGGGATACCAATTTCACTGGCTAAATGCAGCATGGCCCATTCATTCTCAGGCACCTGCACAAAGTTTTGCGCAGGCAGTTTGACAATCCAGTCGCCCCCCACTCCGCTGGCCGGGATTGTCAATCCACCGGAACTTTCAGCCAACGCAGAAAATTTAAGCTGTACCCCAGCTAATGAAAACCGGTACGGCGCTTCCTTACTGTCTCGTGCTTCATCGCTCTCCTGTAAGGTCGCCAACCCGTACAGTGGTTTGATCATGACAGCGCCCGGTAAATCCTCACCCAACAATTCGATGAGCTTAAATTCTCTGGCGGGTTTAATGCCACCGCGATTTGCTAAATAGGTACGCAAGTGCCCTTCTGGTAACAAATTGGAAAAGAAAGGCGGAAGTTTGGTTTGTGTGGTTTTGGTTTCAGGAAGCAGGTCACCGGTTTGGGTGAAGAATGACTGACTCAGTACCGGACGATTTTCATCATTCAGATAGTTCTCGTCAAAAGCGAACAACGCCCGGTCTCCGGTAGCCAGGATCAGTCTTCCAACGTAGGTGTTACCCAGCCGCACTTCAAGGAGGTCGGTCATTGATCCCCCTCCTCTTCATCCAACTGCCACATCGGTGTTGGCTCATCCTCACCCCGAATGATGGCCTGAATAACACGCAACATCGCTCGGGGGACAAGCACCAATTCCTGATCCAGCACGCGCGCCATATCCGCCACCGTGGATAGACGTGGATCAGTTACGCCCTGTTCGATTTTGGAGATATGACTTTGCGGCAGCCCAAGCTTGCTTCCAAGCTCAGATTGTTTAAGCTTTTTCTCATTTCTGGCGCTTTTCAGTGCTTTTGTGATTTCACTCATGAATATATGCTATAGCATATTTACAGCTATGTAAATATATTATTGCATATTTATTGAGATTCTACCGACATGAGCATCCAAGGGCGCTACCTGGTCGTCCCAACCCCACTAGTGGAACAGCGGTCAGGATTGATGTCCGAAACGCTAACAACATCCAATCGTGCAGGATATGCTGAAATAAAGACTTCTATTCTCCGCATTGATGGAATATGGATTTCCATGGCAGGCACAAAGACCTTTCATGCGTATGCCAGTCAATTATGTCCGTTATGTATTTTTTATAGCCTTACGATTTGTTGCGTAATCTTTGTAAAGCGCCTGCCGGTCATTGTAGTGGTGACATGACATTAGTCGAAGCCAGAAATTCAAACGGTTCCTCAATGAGAAATAATCTTACGCGTTGGAAATGGTTCCAGCCAATGTCCAGCACTTACCATTCCGAAAAGAAAAATGGGTTAGCAACGTAGCTGCTAACCCATTCATTTAATCTTTGAATTTATTGGTAGCGGGGGTGCGATTTGTACCGTAGCTACACCTATTCGAGTTAAACTTAGAGACTTGTAATTCTTTGACTACCTTAATAAATCAAATGCCTACTCCTGAAAAGGCCAGACAAGCTGAATCTGTATTGAACTTGCAGTTATTTACAGATTCTTACTAAACATTTTCTTGGGGTCTCGCCATCCGCAATTACCCAGAAATGAGCATTATCAGGATAATCATTAAAAATAAATGAAGTATCTGGTTTTCTATGAACTGTTAGAATTAAATCCTCATTTTCAACTACGGCATTAAAACTATCACTGTCTATATTAATAGGTGCGAATCCGTTACTGCTATAACCAAATGAATTTACTTCGCTAAGACTTATTAGTCTTGCTAAATCACCATTTTCTTTCTTCGCATTCTTTGAGAA
>JAZGGE010000308.1:0-3061 GCA_036480195.1 Methylococcales bacterium | reverse complement strand
CAATTACGCTTTTGAAAAGCGCCAGAAAGAAATCGCCAAAAAGAAAAAGAAGGAAGAGAAGCGCTTGCAAAAAGCAGGGATAGACAATAGTCAGCCGCAGGACGTTCAACCTATATCAGGAAACGATGATAAAGAGGTAACAACCGACGACACATCGTAAAATAATCGAAGTCAATGAATATTAAATACACAAAGGAAAACACGGCATGAGTACAGGTACAGTAAAGTGGTTCAATGCAGACAAAGGTTTTGGTTTCATTACTCCAGATGATGGTGGCAAGGATTTGTTTGTTCATCATACCGAAATCCAAGCAGGCGGTGGCTATGCAACACTCAGTGATGGCCAAAAAGTAGAATACGAAGTCGGTGAAGGACAGAAAGGGCCGTGTGCAAACAAGGTTGTGCCAGTCTGATTGTATTCCACACATTGATGCCCTCAAGAAATGGCACATAACCATTGTATCCAGCTGACCGCCGAAAGCGTCACACTTTTTGCTATCCGCAAAAGTTGCGCCACTTCCGGCGTCAGCTGATGCAGGCGTTAGATTTCCTTTGTTGACAATAGTATAACAATAGTTATACTCTTTTTTATGAAGACAGCAATATCAATACCTGACCCTGTGTTTAAGACCGCCGAAAGATTGGCAAAACGACTTGGTTTGTCTAGGAGCGAATTATACGTACGTGCAATTTCAAGTTATGTTGAAAAGCATAAAGGCCAAAAAGTTACTGATATTCTAAATGAAATATATGGTGATATGGAAAATCAGGGATTAGAGACTGGATTCAAAAGAGCTCAAATGAAGACAATTAACAAGGAAGAATGGTAAAGGATGAATTTCAAAAAGGGAGAGATCTGGTGGGCAGATCTTGATGAACCGAGAGGTTCAGAGCCGGGCTATAGAAGACCGGTGGTAATTGTTCAATCAGATTATTTCAATAAAAGTAAAATTCAGACAGTAATCGTCGCAGTTATATCCTCAAACCTTAACCTTGCAAAGGCACCTGGGAATATCAAGCTCGGCGCAACTAAAACTATTGGCTTGAAAAAAGAATCTATTATAAATGTGTCACAGGTAATCACTTTAGACAAATCCTATCTAATAGAAAAAACAGGTAAGTTGAGTACAAACCAGAAACAAGAGTTAAACGAAGGTTTAAAATTAGTACTAGATATTTAATAGGGAATCTAACAAAACACTAAACCAGACGTACTAGATGGATGGTATAAAAAAGTAAAATGATTCCGACAAACGGCACTTTAATCAGATGGGCCGGTGGTTTCATGCCGTACGCTGGTTTGCGTAACGTTATATTCCTTATGCCTCTTGCTAAAACGTACGTAAAAGCGTACGATATAGTAGCTGGAGGTATAGCATGACAATTATTAAGGCTACAGATGCTCGCTCAGATCTTTACAATTTGATCGACGAAACGGCAGAAACTCATCAACCCATTGTAATTACAGGGAAAAGAAATAATGCAGTTTTAGTCTCTGAAAGCGACTGGAATGCGATTAGCGAGACGCTGTATCTTCTATCTGTTCCCGGAATGCGCGAATCAATTCGAGAAGGACTGGCTGAGGAGTTGTCAGAATGCTCGAAGGATCCAGATTGGTGAGTTGGGAAATCGTATATACAAAACAAGCTCAAAAAGACGCAAAAAAACTATCTCAATCTGGCCTAAAATCGAAGGCGAAAAAGTTGATTGAGATCATCACCGGAAATCCATTCCAAAATCCGCCACCCTATGAAAAATTGATTGGCGATCTTTCAGGCGCTTATTCCAGAAGAATTAATATTCACCATCGCCTTGTATACCAAGTTCATGAAGACGAAAAAATCGTTAAGGTCATTCGGATGTGGACGCATTACGAATAACGGAATATAACCAAACCGTAAAGCGGACGCAAAAAGACGCGCCGCTTATGGCAACGTTATACGTGAAAAGCAGGCTAGTAATGGTATCGAAGTTGGGCGATGAATATAGAGTCGTTACTTACCTTGTAAACAAAACGGTGCACATCATTAATTCGCCGAGACCAGTAGCCTGACAACGCATGCTTTAATGGTTCTGGTTTGCCGATACCTTCGAATGAAGAACGTTGTACATCTTTAATCAATAGATTGATGCGCTTTAGAATCTTTTTGTCCATTTTTTGCCAGTAAAGGTAGTCGTTCCATGCATGCTCCGAAAAAATGAGTCTCACTCGTGCAAGTCCTTTTCGAGTCCTTTGCCTTCTTCGAGTTGGGAAATGGATTCAATGAGTCGTTTAACGTTTTTTGGGCTTCGTAGCAGGTAGGTGGTTTCCTCGAGAGATTCATAGTCTTCAAGAGAAAGCATTACAACGGCAGCTTCACTTTTTCTTGTAATAACAATAGGTTCATGGTCATCGCAGACTTTCTCCATGGTTTTGGCTAAAGTGTTTCTAAGGGCAGTGTAGCTAAGTGCTTTCATGATAATAGACCTATTTAACGTACATGTACTTAATAGTGTACAATACATATTCACGTATAACAAGTCACTCCTGCTGACCGTCTCACTCGCTGGCGCTCGTTCGGCGGCGGCAGAGTTCAAACGTTATGAGCCACAAGAACCAAAATATGGAGAGAAATATTGAACGAATATCCTGAGATAAAAATGTCACCGTTGTGCCAAGCAATTACAAGCGATGGACAAACAGTGCAAGTAGATATTTATGAGGGAGATCCAGGGAAATGGATTCTTGAGGTTGTTGACGAATTTAATAATTCGACAGTATGGGATGACCAGTTCGAAACAGATAAAGAAGCGCTTGATGAAGTGGAAAAGACAATAAAGGAAGAAGGAATACAGGCCTTAATTGGAAAGCCTTCTGACCTTGGTAGTATGTAGGGGGTAGTTGATGCTGTCGCGCATAACAAGTCGTCCGAATCCGGCGGGGGGGAAGTTTTACGGCGCTTCGCGGTTAGTGTAGGTGGCCGCGCGGCTCGACTCAAACGTTAGCACCTTGAAGAGAATAAACATGAGAGTAACAAATACTTTCTTAATTTCTGTTTTACTTGGGATTACTGTTCTAGGG
>JAZGGE010000307.1:0-7951 GCA_036480195.1 Methylococcales bacterium | reverse complement strand
AACTCGGTGACGCCTTCGACGTGACTGCCAGTAAAAAACAGGTCGATTTCAAAAAACGCAGTCACTCAGACCCATACAACTACGCCTTTGAAAGTGCTTTCCATATCGAATTAAAAAATGCCAAAGTGGAACCTGTCACCATTGTTGTGCGGGAACCGATCCCAGGAGACTGGAATATGATCGAGGATACCCACAACCACAAGAAGATTACTGCAGGAACTGCAGAATGGCAGATCAATGTCCCCGCTGAAAGCACCCAGAAATTAAACTATCGGGTTTTAGTACGTTACTAGGAGGCTGTCCGAGAATAGAGAACCTACTGCGGAAAAGCCCATTTTGGTCAGATCTCCCGATCATTTTCGTTAAATAACCCACTATTCGCCTCAAATGATCGAAAAATCTGACTCAAAATGGGTTTCCCTCGCTACGGTTTCTATTCTCGGACAACCTCCTAGTACCTTTCACATTCAAGAATGCCCGTTTTTAGTGGGTAGATTTTTGTAAAGCGCTATGCGTAGAACCGCAGGAAGAATCATCTCTTTCAAGGTTCTACAACGACGTACTTCGCGAATAGATGTGCGCTAAAAATGGGTATTCTTGGACGCGAGAGGTATATTCATGGACAGCCCCTCGGGAATTCTTCCTGTTTTACCCGCCACCAATTCCCTGTTAGCCCTTAAACAGCTATCCTATAAGATTTTCAAATGAGCCTACAGTTCCGCCTCAATCTCGTTATTACATTGAGTATGTTTTTAATTGTCAGTATGGGCACACTATTCACAGTTTACAGTGCCCGACAATCCATTCATCGGGAAATCCTGTCTTCAGTCAATTTATTTTTACAATCTATCGATTTTCGATTGTCACACGCTGAATTCGCAGACGATTCCATCGTTGACTGGTATTCTCATATCACTATTCCTGAACAAACACGACATTTAACTGTCATGCTTGTCCCGTTAGACGGTCAATCCACCAGTCCGATGAAATCTCAGGAATCGAACGCTCCTTTATCGGTACCGGGTTGGTTTGTGTGGTGGGTCAAACCCAAGCCACTCTTGGAAACCCGGGTTATCAAAACACGAATCGGCGCTTTCCAACTTATTATCCGCGATAATCCCAGCGATGAGATTATTGAAGCATGGGGTGAGGCCCGTGGACTGTTCGCGCTCATTATTTTGCAAAGTCTGCTGATCTGGATGCTGGTTCATACGATCCTTGGCAGGGTGTTAAAATCGGTACCGGTTATATTGAATGGATTGGAGCATATTGAAAGCGGTGACTACAAGCAGCGTCTTCCCGGCTTTCCCCTGCCGGAATTTTCAAAGATTTCAGCATCATTCAACCATGCTGCCTCAGCCCTGGAAAAGGCTCACTGGGAAAATCGTAACTTAACCCGTCGATCTTTAACGCTTCAAGAAGAAGAAAGACGGATGATTTCCCAGGAATTGCATGACGAGTTGGGACAATCCCTCACTGGAATCAAAGCCATAACTACATCCATAGCGAAGGAACACCCAACCAGTCAAGATGCCGTCGATTCCATCCTTTCAACGTGCGACCATTTGTTTTCCATGATGCGTTCTATGATGCGGAGACTCAGGCCAACCGTGCTTGACGAATTGGGCCTGGAAGCTTCACTGGAAGATATGGCAGGAATTTGGCGAGAGCAAAATCCACACACCAAGGTTATTCTAAGTATTGACAAAGATATAGAGAACTCAAATGGCAAGACAAATATACACTTGTTTAGAATCGTACAGGAATCCTTGAATAACATTGCGCGACACGCGGAGGCTACAGAAGTAACCATCAGTCTAAATATAGAAAAAATCACCCCATCACTACAGACTCCAAAGTCGACGATACTAACAATCATCGACAATGGGCATGGATATAATCCAGATAGTATCAAGCCAGGATTTGGTCTACTGGGTATTCGGGAACGAGCCGAAAGCCTGGGGGGTAGTTTTCGATTAGACACAAAGCCCGGGCATGGAACCTCCATCCGGGTTGATATTCCTTGTGGAGAGCTGCCGGCATGAAAAAATCGATTGATGTTCTATTGGTTGATGACCATGCAGTTGTTCGAACCGGCTATCGACTTCTATTATCCCAATCAGAAGGCGTAAATCGGGTAATCGAAGCAGAAACCGGTGAACAGGCTTGCCAAAAATACCTGGAAATAAATCCCAGTGTTGTCGTAATGGATTTGTCGCTACCCGGAATCGGGGGGCTGGCTTCCATTCGCCGAATCATTTCAAGAGACCCAAATGCCCGTATATTGGTATTCAGTATCCACAACGAGCTGGTCTATGTAACTAGAGCCTTGGAGGCAGGCGCCAAAGGTTACATCACTAAAAGCTGCGCCCCGGAAATGCTGGTAGATGCGGTCCACAGTATCGTCCAAAACAAATTATTCCTCGAACCCGAGATTGTCCAACGCCTTGCTGCTGATAGATTTACCAGTAAGCACACTTCTGACCTGGACGTACTATCCGGCCGAGAATTCGAAGTTTTCTGCCTGATGGCGAAAGGCCACACGACGCAAGAAGCCGCCGATAAACTACACCTCAGCATAAAAACTGTCGCCAATTACAATACCTTGGTCAAAAGCAAGTTAAGTGCGAAAACCAGCGCGGATCTAACGCGCATCGCCTATAAATCGGGTTTATTCAATGATCAGCCTGGATAAAGCGGTATGCCTTTCACGTTCAAAATACCCATTTTTAGCAGGCATCTTTTCGTGAAGGGCATCGGTATGGAAACCTTGAAAAAGATGACCCTTCCTACGCGAAAGGTATAGAAAACCCCTTCCATACGAAAAACAACAGCTTCCGGTTTCACCAAGCTAGATCTTTATGCTAGAATCAACGGCTTTATAAGAATTGGCCATAGGAGTCGACCATGTCAAAAGTCTGTCAGGTAACAGGCAAGCGCCCCGTTACGGGCAATAATGTATCACATGCCAATAACAAAACAAGAAGGCGTTTTCTCCCAAACTTGCATAGCCACAAATTTTGGGTTGAAAGTGAGAATCGGTGGGTTCGACTGCGTGTTTCCAGCAATGGTATCCGTACTATTGACAAGCTGGGGATAGACACCGTGCTAGCCGATATGCGTAAACGCGGCGAGAAAATTTAGGGGATCAATTCATGCGCGATAAAATCAAACTTGTTTCCAGTGCAGGCACTGGACATTTCTATACGACGACTAAGAATAAACGCACCATGCCGGAAAAGATGGAGATCAAGAAGTTCGATCCCGTCGTCCGTAAACATGTCATGTATAAAGAAGTGAAGATCAAATAATAAATGGGATATCAGGTTGCGGCATGCGCACAACCTGTGAAAATTCCAGAAATTCGTGGCACATCGTGCGCAACGCTAATTTATACCTGGATCCGTGAGTCCATGGCGGATACAGAGTGCAAGATATTGGTTTCACAGCGGAATCAAAAAATCTTAGTTTCACCATCGGTTAAGCGGGCATTTTTTGAACCGCTGTGGAAACAAGAGCTTGTGCTCTGCGCTGTCATGGACTCACGGATCCAGGTTATAAGTAGCAACTGCTACGGCAACTCGCAATAAATAACCCACCGATATTGCGCCGGATTTTTGTTTGTCTTGAAGGCGCAACGCAGGACGCATAGCAAGCTTTGCAACCGAAGTTGCAACGCTGAAGACAGACAAAAAGACAAGCAAGATGGGGGTTATTTATTGCGGGTTGCCTAAGTACCCATCGAATCCAAGAATACCTCTCGTTATTTCCCTGTTGTTTATCCCCACGAAAAAAGCTTTCTCTTTTTCGATACGGCACTATCGACATCGCTGACATCGCTGACATCGCTTAACAATGATGCTTCTTTAAGCAGGGCGAATACATCGTCTTCAGCCGGTGTTAACGCCGGATTAACGGGTGTTGGCCTTTGAGCCAACACCTTGAACTCAGCTGTTTGTTGCTTTTCTTTTTCTAGCTCCATCACGAGCAGATCACTCTGCTCCCGGAATTTTTCCACTTCGGCTTGCATCGTCTTCACATCGGTTTCCGCCTGTACCCGCACCATTTCAAGTTCACTTTTAAGTGAATGTGTTTCTTCAATATGATCCTGGCTTTCATCTTGGTCTAGAAATGCCTGTATGACCAATTTCAATTCATCCACCTGGGCTGATAAAATTTTTACTTGTTCTTCGGCTCGTTGCTTGTCCTTTTTTACGCCATCATTTCTTCGAGCTACTACCTCGTCATTCAGAACATCACCATGACTAAGGTCTTTGGTCTGGGTTTTATTCTTGTCATCTGACTTTTGCTTGAGTATCGCTATTTGTTCCCGCAAAGCAGAAAGTTCTGCTTCCTGAACGCTTGTCTGATTTTCTTTCTCGTTCAGTTTATCCGCTAATTTCCCTTTTTCGGATCGCAATGAATTAAAATCAGTTTGAAGTTGGTTTTCCCTGCCTTCAATTTCGTTTATTCTTTGCGAAAATTCCGTTTCCTGGAGAATTCTCTCCTGTTCACTCATAACTGCAAACTGCTGAGCCTTTTCAAGCTGAGCAACAACTTTCATCTGCTCATCCAGATCGTGTTGTAGATCTTTTTTCTCTTGAAATAAAACTTTCTTCTCGGCGGCCCATTGCTCCTTTTCAGCCGTCAAAGCCTCCACTTTTTTTTCAAGGTTTTCTAACTGGTTGCTTAAGTCAGTAGAATCATCTTTTTCTCTAGAAAGCTTTTCTTGTAAGGTCTGGTATGAATCGTTTGCCTCTTTCAACTCGTTTTGAACGGAAACTCTATCCTCAGAAACAGAGTTCAACTTCGCCTCTAACGTTTCGTTCTGCTGCCTGACTTCAGCCAATTCACCCTTTAGTTTTTGTTCTACGTCTTTTACCTGCTTGAATTCTTTAACCTGAACGCTATACTCTGAACGAATACTATCTCGCTCGGAGCGAACAATCTCCAATTCTGAAGAAACCGTTTCCATCGCTTCTTTATTCCCATTAGAACTCTCACTAACCGAGGAATATCTTTCTTGAAGATCTGCAATTTTTTTCTTCAGATCATCTTGAATTCGAACTAAAGTCTCCTTTTCTGACCCAAGTAAATCGACGTTTTTCTGTAACGACTCGCAGCGAATCTCCATCTCCCGAGATTTTTCTTTAATCTGATCTGGAGTATCTGTATTTTCGACCGCTTCTTTCTTATCGCGGTCTACGTCTTTTTTTTCACTGCTTCCTTTCGCCTGCGGCACTTTTGTAACGGTTTTAGAAAGTATCGAGCCGGAAGATGTCTTAATCTCAAGATCGCCGCTACCTTCCAAGTCATTGCTTGGAACTTGAGATAGACCATCCCTCAAAACAACAGCGTCGAATCCAAATCGAATAAGCAGAAATGCCGCTGCCTCACTGGTATTTCCATCGTGGCAAACTATAATTTGCTGCTCGTTACGGCTTAAACCATTTAAATGCATCCGCAGCGAAAAAAAAGGAATATTCGTACTTCCTTTAACTCTCACATTGCCAAAATCTTCCTGTGACCGGACATCAACAAGGGCACAGCGATTTCCAAGATTTTCTTTTGCGGCATCATACTTGACGTACTGAATAACCGGCCCTTTAACCAATTTAAGAAACTTGAATTTGTGAAGCCTCAACATGACCCCGTCAGAAGTCATCGTCGCCGTCAGGTTTCGTTTTCCATCCGAAATAAGAGCATCTTCACCAAAAGCATCACAACTCTTTAATTCTGCCAATTTGAACACTTTTGCATTTTTCGTCGGCTTCCGTGTCAACGCACAAGTCCCTTCTTTTATTATGTAGTAGTAATCCCCTGGATCACCTTGGTTAAATAGAGTTTCGCCCGCTTGCAGGGAAACCTCCTCCAACTCCATCATTACTTTTTGTAGATTTGCTGCTGGTAACCGCTGAAACACGGGGGATTGAAGCAACGTTGTCATCCAGTCATCAGAATCCTCCTTGGGAATATCACTCACTTCATAGCATACTTGCTCATCGTTATTTTGTTTGGAAACATTGAGTAACCCGGTATCAACACGAACGTATCTCACGTTGCCGATGGCTATTGCTGAAACTTTTCGAGGTATCTGATGGGCTAACGCGAAACGTCCTGAAGAGGACTCGGCTTCAATGGTTTCCATTTCCACATCTCCCGCTCGAAGCTCTATCACCCCGGACAGCAAATAGACAAATTCTTTTTTCTTATCACCTTGCCTAAATAGAACTGTCTCTTTCGTTCCTTCTTCAATAGCAACTTTGGAACAAATATTCTCAAACTGGGTTTCAGAAAGAGAGGCGATTGGTATGAAACGCCTCAATGCGAGTGCATCTGTAGATTTTGGTTTAATGGCCATAACGTGTAATTAAATATAGTATGCTTGTTTATTCCCACTGTTCAGTTTCTGTTCTCGAACAGTTCCGTAATCCCCATCCAGGAGACGTACCAGTCGCAGCAAAGATCATTTATATCTTGTTTTATAATAGTTCACAGTAGGAGAATTGCCTTGAACAGGTTCACGATTACGGAGATAATTCCCTAAATTTTGTTAATTTCTTTTTCTGAGCGATCCCCATGCGAAATATAGTTCAAAAATCCGTTATATTGCTTATCGTGTATCCACTTCTCGTCGTATCATCGTTACGGGCAGAACTTCCTGCTGCGGTCAATGGCGCGCCCTTGCCGACCTTGGCCCCAATGCTGGATAACACCATGCCTGCAGTGGTTAACATATCAACCCGGACCGAAATCAATGTCCAGGAACACCCATTACTGCGGGATCCGGTGTTCCGCCATTTTTTCCAAATTCCGCAACAACAAAGAAAAAGACACTCTCAAAGTTTGGGATCCGGTGTCATTATTGATGCCAGCAAAGGGTATCTACTCACTAACAATCACGTGATAGACAAGGCTGACGAAATTTTGGTCACACTCCGGGATGGTAGGCAACTCAATGCTACTGTTGTCGGAACCGATCCTGAGTCCGATGTTGCCGTTATTCAAATTCCTTCCGAAAACCTCACGGAAATTCCGTTAGCAAACTCCGATGCTCTACGCGTTGGCGATTTTGTCGTTGCCATCGGGAATCCCTTTGGATTGGGACAAACGGTAACATCGGGGATTGTTAGCGCCCTGGGGCGTTCTGGACTCGGCATCGAAGGTTATGAAGACTTTATTCAAACCGATGCATCCATCAATCCGGGCAATTCCGGCGGTGCCTTGGTCAATTTGCGGGGTGAATTAATTGGAATCAATACGGCCATTCTAGCGCCCAGTGGCGGGAACGTGGGTATTGGCTTCGCAATTCCCACCAATATGGCAATGAAAATCATGGCATCATTAGTCGAACATGGCGAAGTACGTCGCGGCCTGTTAGGGATTTCCGTACAAGACTTGACTCCACAACTAGTACAGGCTTTTGATTTAGATAAAAAACGTGGCGCAGTCATCAGCCGGGTTCAAGATGGCTCTCCTGCTGAACGGGCCGACCTGCAACCGGGTGACATCATCGTTGCGATTAATGGCCGTGCTGTAAAAAACAGTGCCAGCATCCGGAACCATGTGGGTCTGCTGAATGTGGGCGACAAAATCAACCTGGAGATCATCCGGGGTGGTGAAACAATGGCTAAGACTGCAACGATTGGAAAACCCCAGACAGTGACCCTTTCCGGGGGGGAAATACACCCAAAGCTAAAGGGAACCATGCTTCGCCAGAGTCAAAAAAACCAAGTCGAGGGGATATTAATCGATAAAATAGAAACCTCCTCGTATCCATGGCAAACTGGCCTCAGACCCGGTGATATCATCGTAATCGCCAACCGTTACCGGGTCCGAAGTCTGGAAGAGTTTCAATCAGCCATAGACAAAAGACAATCTCTGTTATTGAATATTCAAAGGGGTAATGAGGCTTTTTTTGTGGTTTTGCGTTAGCTGACTGGGTGGGCAA
>JAZGGE010000306.1:0-12330 GCA_036480195.1 Methylococcales bacterium | reverse complement strand
AATATTTTCGCTTCCGCATCACGCCGTGAAGCTTCCAAGCGTCCATCGGCTTCCAAAATAGCTGCTTGCTTTGCGCCTTCTGCTCGGGTAACAGCAGCTCGACGTTCCCGTTCTGCAGCGCCTTGCTCTTCCATTGACGCCTGCATAGTTGACGATGGATTAATATCCTGAATTTCTACAGTTTTCAGAGTAACACCCCAATCGGAGATATCATCCGAGATACTGTCTTTAAGCTTTTGCTTAATATGATCTCTCGATGACAATGCCTCATCCAATGTCATTTCACCAACAATGGATCTCAATGAAGTCTGAACCAGCTTTTCAATGGCAAGAACATAATCCTCTACCCCATAGACTGCTTTTTCCGGAGAAATAATATTAATATATGCGATAGCATTAGTAATTATAACTGCATTGTCTTTGGTAATTACCTCCTGAGCAGGGATATCCAATACAATATCTTTTGTTGTCAGTTTTTCTACGATGGAATCAACATAGGGAATGATAAAATTTAGCCCAGGACTTAAGGTCGCATGGTATTTACCTAGTCGCTGCACAATATGCTTATACCCCTGAGGTACAATCCTAACCCCTTTTACAACAGTTACAATTACCAAAATCACAAATACGCCAACAACAGATAGGCCTTCCATATCTAGATCCTCATTTTTTTAGTTTATAAACCTGGACTTGCAGGCCCAGGCATTTGTTAAGTAGCCATTTGTTTATTTTTAGCCGATACAATCAATGCATTTCCGGAAAAATCGCGAACCATAACCCGGTCACCTACTTCTACAGCATCGACACAAATAAATTGCCATTCATCACTTCCTAATATAGGAATAGAAAATCTTAAAACACCTCGTCCTTCATGTACGGAGTTATATTCAATAACGATTCCTATTTTTCCTATCATTTCTTCTCGCGCCATGCCTGATAATGATTTATTTTTAAAGTGAGGTGACACCCATTTAAACCAAGCGTAAACAATAAAAATAGATAAAATGATCCATGTCAACAGTTGAGCTGTAAATGACAAAGGATATATTAGCAATATTAATCCGACAATAATTGCACCTAAACCAAACCATAAGGCAACAAAGCTTAATAACATTATTTCAGCCAACGCTAAACACAAGCCAAAGGTAAGCCAATGCCAATAGGCAATATTCGTATTTAACCACTCTAACATGATATTTCCTCAGAGTTTATTTTTATTTTTTCAAAAAACGTAATAATCAAAACGTTTCCAATTTATCTCGATTGCCATTTCATCACCTCTCGAAAACAACTAAAGCCGCGTTGCATCGAGTCCTTTACATCGATTCATTCTGCTTATGATAAATCTGATTTATGGCGATGTACAACACGCATTGAATCAATTCCGCTTGTACACCATAAAAGGCAGACACTTCTGAACATTTTTATGGTACCAACACATACGCCTATCTTAATGTTGGTCATTAAGTATCAAAACAACTTGCTCGAAGCGTATAATCTTCCTTGACATAGAAGTCTAGGACTTTTGGTTCAAACCACTTTGTAAATGCTAAACCGGATAAACGATTACTTTCCTACACTTACCTCTTCAAAGAACTAATCAAAGAATAAAGGAATATGCATCCTAAGAATTACAGAAGCAAAGAGAACCGATCTTTTTCGATCTGCAACCCTTTGCTCCTTCCACAGTATTGCTAAGGAATGGGAACTAAATAACTTATACATTCTAGCTTGCCTTTTTGTCCGTCTTCATTCGTATAGCAACAGTTACATAGCCAGCTATGCACCCGTTGCTATACGAATGAAGACAAACAAAAATTCTGCGCCATAATATACAATTTATTTATTTCCCGTTCCTAAAGAGATTTCTATCTTCCCTAGACTTGCTGACCTCATGCATAACAATCAAAAAATACTGATACAACTCGGCGAACACGGTGTTGGCAAAACCACCACACTCATCGAGACCATGAATCGATTAGATTCACAAGTAAAGTTCTTCTATATAAGTGCGAAATATTCGAACTTTAAAGATCTGGTTCGCGGATTTTGTGATCGGGCTGGTATAAGTTCAACAACGAAGGAAGAATGGCCTACCCAACAACTGCTTGATAACGATTTACGTCAAAACGAGCAATTGGAAAATCCTTATACATTAATCTTTGATGACGCCCACAAATTTGATGATGATATTCTGAAAAAAATTCTACTCCTTTCGATTTCTCCGTCAAAAGAAAAATCGGCGTTTCAAATCATATTATCCGGATTACCTGAACTCAGAACAAGAATAAGCCAGCTCAAGCTGTACCCCATAGACGAACACGATATTGACTACCGTAAACTCGAAAACATGGAGGCTTCTGATACCGGCGATTATATCCGTCGACGATTAGCGTCCAACCCTACCGACGAAACGAGCTCATACCCCTCCACTACCGATGCAATCTCGCGTATATATCACTATTCTAAAGGGAATCCTGGCCAAATCAACAAATTCTGCAAATTAGCACGAACGATAGCCGACAGCGAGAAAGAAACCTTAGTCACTACAGAAACCGTCGAAAAAGTTGCCGACATCCTATTTTTTCATCCCAATCAAAAGTCAACGAAATACCAACGGTGGTCAATCAAAAAACTAATAGAACAGCGAAGAATTGGAAGATTCAGCAAGACGAAGCGATATTTTGCTCTGGCTATTACGATTTTAATTCCTCTATCGTCGTACTTCCTACTCTCCGAGGAAAATTCCTCCTCCTCGAAATCAGTTCCAAAACCCTTAGTTGTTACCACGAATTCCAATCAAGAAAGACTGCCTAAAAAAAATATAATTTCAGTTATCAGTACGCCTTCTCCTAAAGAATCATCGCCAAATATAACACCTAATAGAGTAGTTCCATCTGCCGATACTGCGCGCCAGTATATTCAGAACCTGGAAGCCGGAAATTCACCTATTGATTTAGAAAGTGTTTACAATGAAGCGGAAAAGCGAAACGCGCAAAAGCAACTGGAAGACGCTTATCTGCTCTATTTCTATGCTGCGAGACAAGGCAATGGCAGTGCTGCATTCAAACTTGCCCAACTCTATGATCCAACATTTTTCAAATTAGGAGGGAGCATAATCGACACGCCAAATCTAATTCAGGCAAGAAAGTGGTACCAGCACGCTGCCGATGCGGGGCATCCGGACGCCAATCGGTTATTGGAACAACTGCGTAGCCGGACATTCGATCAAGCAGCCAGAGGTGATGAAAATGCTCAACGACTTACTTTACGATATCAATAATTTTCCAAGGGATACTCTTTTTATGGGAAATTTTATTCTCTCCGAACCTTTACAACAGGACTAAAGTCCAAGGTATAGTGATTATTGCCAATTCATCTACGAGGCTTTAACGGTTGAAAGTTAAAATTACCAAGAATGTATTTTCGACAGGACTTAAGCGTGGATCCGTGAGTCCATGGCGGATGTTGTTAATGGTCATTTAAACTGAGCCAAGATTGGCCATTTACAGATGTAGAATACAAGATATTGGTTTCACAGTGGAATCAAAAAATCTTAGGTTAAGTGTAAGTGTTCACCAGTACCCCTCGCGTTTTTATGAAGATGTGAATTTGGGCATTTTTGACAACCAAACATCCCTATTTCGGGTGTTTTCCGAAGAATTCCTCATAAACGCATATCTATTCACCACTTTCAAGGGGTACTGGTGAACACTTACGTTAAGCGGGTATTTTTTGAACCGCGGTGGGAACAAGAGCTTGTGCTCTGCGCCGTCATGGACTCACGGATCCAGGTTAAACTCAATCCATATCGATATTTTGAATCGAACGGAGGAGTTCCTTTTCTATTTCATCCATATCTGTCACCGGTTTCCTGAATAGATGATGTGAAACACCGTTCATTTTTTGTAGATCGGCAGGGATTATGTACTCTGGGGAGCCAGTACAGATGACAAAGACCATCTTACAATTATTTCTGCAGGCCTCGCGAATAAATGTGTCGCCGTCCATTCCTCCAAGCCTGATGTCGACAATAGTAGCATCAGGAGATTCCTTTTCTAAAATCTCCAGGGCCTGTTCACCACTCTCGGCCCATGAAGTCCGCCAGAGTCGATCCTCAAAATAGTCGGTAAAACTTTGCCTAATAGATGCTTCGTCATCCACAATCAGAACTGATTTTCTCGATTCACTCAAGATAACTACACTTCTAATGGCAATCGAATTATAAATTTTGCGCCAAAACCAAGACTGGATTCAACAGCCATCTCACCTCCATGGTTTTCTACGATGATGAAATACGATAAGGAAAGCCCAAGACCGGAACCAACCCCCTCCATCTTGGTGGTAAAAAATGGCTCAAACACACGTTTACATATATCTTCATCCATACCGGGGCCATTGTCTTCAATTTCTATTCGAAGCATTTTCCTACTCTTCTCACAGCGTGTTCGAACAATAAACCGAGGCTTCTTCGTTCTAGATTCCTGCATAGCCTGGGCACCGTTTCTCAAGAGATTGAGCAACACTTGTTGGATCTTAGCCCGCTCACAAGGTACAGCTGGCAAATTATCTTCATACTCCTTTTGGATTGTAATTGTCTTAAAATCGTAATGTTTTTTTAGATCATAATCGGTCGCGGCCAATTCTATCGTTTTGTCCAGTAAACCATCAAGTTTATGGGAAAGCTTAATGGATTCACTTTTTCTGGCAAAACTGAGCATGTTATCCACTATATCTGCTACTCGCCGACCGGACTCACTAATGCTATTGATCATGCGCGGAATACCCCGGGCATCCATAAAATCACCAATAGCTTCTATAGAAATATTGGCCTCTTCGGCGGCTTTCAGGTTGGCCGGGATATTTCTGTTCTCACTAAGGCGGTTTGCCATAACGCTGGCAGTCTGCATCATTCCAGCCAAAGGATTATTGATCTCGTGAGCCATTCCGGCAGCAAGTCCTCCAATCGAGAGCATTTTTTCATTTTGGATCATCAATTCTTCCATGCGTACCTTGTCCGTTACATCGTCTATACGAATCACCGCGCCCTCTACACCACTATTAGTAATTAAAGGATAGATAGTCACATCCTCATAACATGTTTCATTCTTTAAATGAGAGAGCTTTTTTCGTTCATGGCTTATTTTCTTTGTCCGGATACTTTCAGATATTTTTTCCATCTCCGGTGCCATCCGAGGAAAAACCTCAGAAAGAGTGTAGCCCTGAGCAGCATTGGCAGTAACTCCTGTGGTTTCCTCCGCTTTCTTATTCCACTGTGTCACCTTGCCATTCAGATCCACCCCAACCAGAACCGAGGGCATTGAATTGATAATATTAGAGAGATAGTTACGTAAGCGTCTGAGCTCCTCTTCAGCCATTTTACGTTCACCGATTTCATCGTTTAAACGTTTAATCGCCACTGCCATATCGGCTCGGGTGGCTTCATCTGTCTGTAAAAGCCCGTCCAGTTCGGCTTCGATCGTTTTACTCGATGGAAAAACATGAAACTCATCATACACATCACCGTGGGCAATATACTGTGTTTGTCTAGCCCAACAGGGTACATGAAAAATTTTCTCACCCCAACCGGCAAACTTTCCTGCCATCAGCCCACTGCCATAGCATCCTCCGATGTCCTCCTGATAGCGACCTTCAACACTGTTATAATTTCTAAAAATAATCGCTTGCTTTTGATAATCAATTTTAACCAGTTCGTTTCTACCCCAGCCGCCCAATGCCGCCAGATCCGCATGGCGCCTGACGCCTTCATCAAGAGTTTCATATTGAGCAATAATTCGCCAATCATCTTCAACGCTCTCTCTACCTTCTTTTTGCAGAGCCAAATGCAAACGTTTTTTACCAACCATTTGCCGCATTGATTCCATCAACCCTTTATAGGTTGACAACAACCACATCGTAACAACAGGAGCATCGTTATAGGTGCAACAACCTGTCTCAACGTTCCATTTGATATCAACACGATCAATTTTTTTTCGGAATATTTTTTTATTCATTGTATGACCATAGTGTTCAGGCTCCATGTATTTCATACTAATTCATTCAGGAATATTTCATTCTATAAAACAGTATTACCTTATCTAAACTAATTTTTTCGGCAATATCATTTTTACCAAAATTCCTTTACCCGCTTCACTCTCACATTCAATTTCACCTTGAAGTTTCTCAGTAACAAGATTATAAACTAGATGCATTCCCAGTCCGGTACTACCACTACCCCGTTTTGTCGTAAAGAAAGGATCAAATATTTTTTCCCCTTGTTCTTTTGTCAACCCTTTACCATTATCGGTAAAGCATATTGTGACATTTGCATCATCAGACTCTACCGAAAGCATCATTTGCCCATTTTCCATTTCCTCAAATCCATGGATAAGGGAATTCATCACTAAATTTGTTATAATCTGTGAAAAGGCTCCAGGGTAACTATCGAGTTCGAGGTCCTGTGAATAATTAGTAGATATCTGATGACTTGTTTTTTTTATTTTAGGCTGAAGACTAAGCAAAATATCAGCAACATATTTTTTTAAATTAAATTTTCTTTTTTCATCATTTGATTGATCTACAGCGACCTGCTTGAAACTTGCAACCAGTTCAGCAGCCCGATTGAGATTTGCCATTGTCATCTGACATGCTTCTTCAGATTCCATCAGATACTTTTCAAGATCACTTTTTTTTATGTCACCATTCTTAAACAATTTTCTGAATTCAATTGTTATATCCGATAAGTATGAAATCCCTGTAATACCGATTCCTACCGGTGTATTTATTTCATGGGCCACACCTGCGACAAGCTCTCCAAGGGCAGCCATTTTTTCAGATCTGATCAGCTGCTTCTCCGCCGCCTTCCGCTCTGTAATCTCTCGTTGTAATTGACTTGTCTGTTCTTCCAGACTTCTTTGGTACTCTTTGTTATCAGCTATCAATCTGGCGCGTTCAAGTGCTGTTTGCACTGCATTCAGAAGCATTTTTAAATCGAAAATTGGTTTAGTCAGGTAGTCCCAGGCACCCCGTCTCATTGCCTCCACAACTTCTCCGACTATTCCGGTACCGGACACTACAATAATCGGTATTTCAGGATATTTTTGATTTACTGTGTGAACGACCTCTATTCCATCAACTACAGGCATACTAAGATCAACCAGCACCAGATCCGGTTTGTTTTCCTCAATGATTTGCAGTCCAATTCGGCCATTTTCTGCTTGAATCACATCATAACCATGATCTTCGAGATACGCACAGAAGCTTTCCCGCAGTACTTTTTCATCGTCAATAGTCAGTATCAAAGGACAGGCCTTTTTCTCAATTTTCAGTTAAGCCCCTTGTCCTTGAACCTTTCTCCAATCGCAAGAAAGTCATCCAAATTTTCCAGTAACAAATCTATAAGCCGTGGATCAAATTGCTTCCCTTTGTGTTCTTTAAAGTAAGAGACAATTTGATCCAATGGCCAAGCCTTTTTATAGCAACGATCGCTTCCCAATGCATCGAAAACATCGGCAATAGCTGTTATTCTGCCATATATGTGAATATCGTCGCCTTTCAATCCGCATGGATATCCAGTACCATCCCATTTTTCATGATGGGTTAAAGCAACAATACGGCTGAGCTTAATTACCATCAGCTCCGATCCTTCCAATATTTCAGCCCCCCGTGTGGTATGGGTTTTCATTATTTCCCACTCTTCAGGATCGAGTTTTCCTGGTTTAGTTAAAATTGCGTCAGGAATAGCAATTTTTCCGATATCATGCATTGGCGATGCGGTTTTCAACAGCTCTGCCTCATTTCGAGGTAATCCTACCAGAAGAGCCAAGCATTCAGAATAATATGCAACTCGCTTCACATGGTTTCCTGTCTCTTTTGAGCGGGATTCGACCACCTCACCAAGACGATAGACCATCTCCTTCTGGCTTTCCGATATCAATTCATTTAAATAGATGTTCTCTAAAGTAACTATCATATTTTCTGTGAAAATACTAAGAATATTGATATCAAGGTCGGATAAAGATTGATTCATATGTGCATAGAATAAAACAATATGATTGGGGTTTGCGCAGTACATTACGAATTTATCATTCTCAAAAACATTCGCCTGGCGATCAATGGTCGATAGAACTATATTCTTTTTATCTGGGGAAAGATCCTCAAGTTTAATCCTCTCTTGATGTCCGTTAACTAAATAGATATCAAGATACTTGTCAATAAGCTCAAACGCGCCGGTTTCACACGAAAAAAGGGCCGTTTCATCTATATTCAGGAGAACCACTAACTGTTCCAGCGTTACTCGAATAAATTCAGTTAATACCCGACTTGACGATATCCCGCGTGAAGCACTAATCAGTTTTTTCAACCCTTTTTTGCTTTTTTGTAGAGTTATAATGTCCCTGTAAGCCCTCAATGCGGCATACATGAGAGTAAACAACTTATTTGATGTCAACTCGGTTTTTGTTTTGTAATCGTTAATGTCATAGTCCCTGATTATCTGTCGTTCTGGTGCCTGCCCTGGTTGACCGGTTCTGAGGATTATCCTGATAGAACTATTTTTCAGATCATTGCGTATTACTTTGATCAACTTAAGACCCGCATGGTTGGATTCCATTACCACATCGAGAAGAACCAGAGCAATGTCTTTATGTATGTTCAGAATTTCGGTAGCCTGTTGAGCTGAATAGGCATGAAAAAAAACCAGGGGGCGTTCATCAAAAACGAATTGTTTCAGTGCAAGTGTAGTTACTTGGTGAATACCATCCTCATCATCAACAATAAGTATTTTCCATGGGACAACAATGTCATTTGATGAAACAAAATCATCTTCTTTTTTGAAAATCAGTTTATCCAAAACGTTTTCTCCATCCCTTTCTCATATCGAAAAAATCTGCAATACTTCCGGCCCAATTTCTTCGACTTCGGCAACTGCATTTATGATGTTTTTCTGGGAAATAGCAAGAATTAACAATGAATCCCGTTCTACTGATTCTGAATAATCATGGTGTTCATCCTCGTTACCCGATTCCTCTACTATCGCAGATGCGACATGAACAGCTATATGAATTGCACAGCTGTATTTGATAAAATCGTAACCCAAACAGGGATCGTGCTGCCTCAAAATAGGCACAACTATTTCAGCAGGTAATCGCCACTTTTCCAGTAATACGCCACCTACGTCGGCAAAAGTGAAACCAAATACTTCTTTTTCGTGCCGCCAGGTGGACTGTTTTTTGTTTTGTCCACTAACAGCACTCATCGCTAAATCAGGATCATATGCGATAACAGCCATCTTGCCGATGTTGTGCAATAGACCAGCAATAAATAAGCTTTCTCCTCCCGAAGAATGGCCGTATATCAAATATTTTGCGATCAAACCAGTATAAACACAATGCTGCCAGAACGTCTTCACTTCGAGATAGCTCCCCTCCGCAGACTTGATTATTGTCGCAGCAGAAGTTGCAAGAGCCAAGTTGCATAGCTGCTCCGTACCTATTAAAGATATGGCTTGATTAACGGAAGCTATCGTTCCCGGCATATAGTAAAGAGGGCTATTAACCAATTTCAGCAACCGTGCTGTCAGGGCAGGATCAGTACTAATCAACCGAGCGATCTCCGATGTTGAACACTCGGGATCTTCAACAAGTTCACGTAAACGCAGGCAAAGATCAGGCAAGGTAAACAACTTGTCTACACTGTTCAGCACAGTCTCTATTTGAATAAGATTTGCCATTACCTCCTCCTTGTAAGATCAGAGTCCTACCCCAGTAAACCCAGACTATTTTTAGTTTCCTATTACCAGAGAAAAAAATATCTTTAGTAGTTTAAGTAGAGCCTACCCAGAAAGTCTAAAAGCTTGCATCAACCAAGTATTTTTAGTTGCAGATAAATAATCTTAACGCACTTTCTATGGGTATAATAAGGATTTGGCAAATAAGATCAAGCTGGGAGATGCAAATTGATACCGAATGAGAAAAACAAGAAATCTCCTATATCGCACTTCTGTCCAGTAGTTGAATCATTACCTTAAGATTAAATCCTCATAATTTACCAAGTGACAGCTCGATCATACAAAAACTTCGGTACCGTCAGAGACATTTTAGGAGACTGTTCGTTGCAACTATCCACTACATAAATAAATGTGATAATTACAACTCTTTTTTCAATAATTCATGGTCAAATTCGTTGAGGTGCACAAACCCTACGACCGGGTAAAAACCTTCGCATTTTTCGAATTGCGAAAAACTAATGGATGCTCTTCTGCCTTCAGAGCAGCTGCCGCAGCGGAATCAATCGCTTCAGCAATACGACCGTGATCAGGAGATAATGCGCAAACTGGATCAGCCACAGTCATATCACCGGTCAGCAGATAAGCCTGACAGTGGCAGCCTCCGAAATCTTTGGTTTTTTCTGGACAGGAACGACACGGTTCTTTCATCCAGTCTAGCCCCCGAAACTTATTGAAAGCCTCGGTTTCATTCCAGATCTCCTTAATGCTCATATCCCGGACACTCGGGCAGTTAAGCCCCGGAAGTTCTCTTGCCGAATGACAGGGTAATGCCACACCATCAGGGGTAATAGTAAGAAATGTAGTTCCCCAGCCATTCATGCAGGCTTTCGGACGGTCTTCATAAAAGTCGGGAACGACGTAGTAAATTTTCATCTTCCCTTTGACTTGCTTCTTATAGCTTTGGGCGATGGCCTCCGCTTTTTGGAATTCTTCCAGATTAGGCAGCAAGGCATCGCGATTAAGATGCGCCCAGCCTAAATATTGGGTATTGGCCAATTCAAGATAGTCGGCTTCCAGTTCGCTGGCCATTTCCAGAATTTCCTGCATCTGGTGGATGTTCTGCTTATGGATGACGACACAAAGCACCATGGGATAACCATGTTTTTTTACCAATCGAGCGACTTCTTTCTTTTTTTGGAAACTGTTAGTACCCGCCAGATAATCGCTAAGTTCCTCGGTACTGGCCTGAATACTGATCTGAATATGATCCAAGCCAGCTTCTTTTAGCTGAACAATCCGTTCTTCTGACAGGCCATAGCCGGAAGTAATCAGGTTAGAATAGTAGCCTAATTCTCTAGCGTGTTTAGCCAGAATGTGGAGGTCTTTCCGCACCAAAGGTTCTCCCCCTGAGAAACCCAGCTGCACTGCACCCATTGCCCTCGCTTCAGATAAAACCCGCTTCCATTCATCAGTCTCCAACTCCGATTTATGATCGGGATAATTCAGAGGGTTAGAACAATAGGGGCACTGTAATGGGCAAGCGTAGGTCAGCTCTGCCAAAAGCCAACGGGGTTTACTGATTTGGGGATTGTCTGATCCAGCCATTTTCTATTGCGATATCGAGAAACTCAGAAACATCATTTTTTAGACCCTTAGTGGCAAACTGTAGCTCCAATTCCTCAACAATATCATCCAATTTCCGTGTTCCATCACATAATTTCAGGATGGCTGCAGAACTCGGATTGAGTTCCACCATACCTTCCGGATACAAAATAACATGTTTCTCTTGAGCTTCTTCCCATTGCAGACGATGGGTCGAAGAAAATTGTAAATATTGAGTAGAATCAAATGCCATTGAGGTTATTTTTCTATATTGTAATAAGGCGGCATTTCATGGATATAGGCCATGTACATTGCATCCGCCATCGTCCAGAGCACATCCAGCTTGAATTGGAGAATTTCTACCATACGCTCTTGCTGCTCGCGAGTGGTATACCAATCCAGGGTAATTTCCAGACCATGTTCAACATCCCGCCGAGCTTCTGACAACCGCTTCTGAAAATAGATGAAACCCCCTTCATTAATCCAGGGATAGTTTTCAGGCCAATTATCGAGGCGTTGTTGATGGATTTTTGGCGCAAATAATTCGGTAAGGGACGAGCTGGCAGCTTCGTGCCAATCAGCGGTTCGGGCAAAATTTAGATATGCATCGACGGCGAATCGTACCCCCGGTAACACATGTTCAAGCGAAACAAATTCTTCTCGTTCCAAACCGACCGCTAAACCCAATTGAATCCAGGCTTCGATCCCACCCGTATCACCAGGATGGCCATCATGGTCAAGAATGCGTTGAACCCACAACGCCCTTGTCTCACGATCAGGGCAATTAGCCATAATCGCTGCATCTTTTTGAGGGATTTTTATCTGGTAGTAAAAGCGGTTTGCTACCCAACCTTGCAATTGCTTTCGACTCAAGTTCCCTTCGTGCATCAGAACATGATAAGGATGGCGTATATGGTAATACTTTTCCATCCCACGAAGTATCGCTTCAAATTCTTGGCGATTCCAGGCTTTTTTACTGTCGCCCATTGTTAAAACTCACA